>JAZUGZ010000113.1:0-3949 GCA_045641425.1 Candidatus Fimenecus sp. | reverse complement strand
GATGTTAAGAGAATTATCAACGAGCCAACAGCAGCTGCTCTCGCTTATGGTATTGATAAGGAAGATGACCAAAAAGTTATGGTTTATGACCTTGGCGGTGGTACATTCGACGTATCAATCATTGAAATGGGCGATGGTGTTCAAGAAGTTCTTGCAACAGCAGGTAATAACCGCCTTGGTGGTGACGACTTCGACCAAAGAATTATTGACTGGCTTGCTGACGAGTTCAAGAAAGAACAGGGCATTGACTTAAGAAATGACAAAATGGCAATGCAAAGACTTAAAGAAGCAGCTGAAAAAGCAAAGATTGAACTTTCAGGTGTTACAACTTCTCAAATTTCTCTTCCATTCATCACAATGGATGCAACTGGTCCTAAACACCTTGAAACAACTCTTACAAGAGCAAAGTTTAACGAATTAACAGCAGACCTTGTTGAAGCAACAATGGGTCCTGTTCGTCAGGCACTTTCTGACTCAGGTCTTGAGCCTTCACAGCTTAACAAAATCCTTATGGTTGGTGGTTCTTCAAGAATTCCAGCTGTTCAAGATGCAGTTAAGAAATATACAGGTAAAGAGCCATTTAAGGGCATTAACCCAGACGAATGTGTAGCAGTTGGTGCTGCAATTCAGGGCGGTGTTCTCGGTGGCGAGGTTGAAGGACTTCTTCTCCTTGACGTTACTCCACTTTCACTTGGTATTGAAACAATGGGTGGCGTAAATACAAAGATTATCGAAAGAAATACAACAATCCCAACAAAGAAGAGCCAGATTTTCTCAACTGCTGCTGATAATCAGACTTCAGTTGAAGTTCACGTTCTTCAGGGCGAAAGAGAATTTGCAAGAGATAATAAAACTCTCGGTATCTTCCACCTTGATGGTATTCTCCCAGCTCGTCGTGGTACTCCACAAATCGAAGTAACATTCGACATTGACGCAAACGGTATTGTTCACGTTTCAGCTAAAGACCTTGGCACACAGAAAGAACAGTCAATTTCAATTACATCTTCAACAAATATGTCAAAAGAAGATGTTGAAAAGGCTGTTAAAGAAGCTGAACAGTTCGCTGAAGAAGATAAGAAACGTAAAGAAGCAGTTGACGCAAGAAACGAAGCTGACCAAATGGTTTACCAGTGCGAAAAGATTCTTGCTGATGAAGGCGACAAGTTCTCAGAAGCTGACAAGACAGAGCTTCAAACAAAGGTTGACGCTCTTAAAGAAGCACTTAAAGGCGAAGATATTGACGCTATTAAAGCAAAACAGGAAGAGCTTACACAGCAGTTCTATAAGATTTCTGAAGAGCTTTACAAACAGGCTCAGGCAGCAGGCGCACAGGGTGCTCCAAATGCTGACCCAAATGCAGCACAGGGTGCTAACACAGATGGTTATTACGATGCAGACTTTAAGGATGTTGACGATAACAACTAATTGTTAAGTTTTATTGGGCAGAGAGTTCTTTCTCTCTGTCCTAATACTCGTTTTAGGAGTTACTTATGGCAGATAAAAGAGATTATTATGAAGTCCTTGGTGTTGATAAAAATGCAACAGAGGACCAAATAAAAAAAGCATATAGACAAACTGCTAAAAAATATCATCCGGACTTACACCCAGGCGATAAAGAAGCAGAAGAAAAGTTTAAGGAAGCTAACGAAGCTTACGAAGTTTTGTCTGATGCTGATAAAAAAGCAAGATATGACCAGTTTGGCCACGCTGGTGTTGACCCTAACTACGGTGCAGGTCAAGGCGGATATGGCGGATTTGGTGGAATGGACTTTGACCTTGGCGATATCCTCGGCAGTATGTTTGGCGGTGGATTCGGTGGTGGATTTGGCGGCAGAAGTAATCCAAATGCACCACAAAGGGGCTCTGACACACAAGCGAGTGTAACAATTTCCTTTGAAGAGGCCGCAAAGGGTTGTAAACGAACAGTTGACTCAATGCGAATTGAAGCTTGTGAAGAGTGTCATGGCTCTGGCTGTGCAAATGGCTCAAGCCCTAAAACTTGCCCAGAGTGTCACGGTAGGGGTCAGGTAACTGTTCAGCAAAGAACACCATTTGGCGTAATTCAGACCTCAAAGCCTTGCTCAAAATGTGGCGGTAGGGGAACTGTTATTGATAACCCTTGTAAAAAATGTAACGGCTCTGGCAGGGTTAGAAAGTCTTCAAAGCTTGACATTAACATTCCAGCAGGTGTTGACGACCGCCAAATTATTACAGTTCGTGGTCAAGGTAATAAGGGTGTAAATGGTGGCCCGAATGGCGACCTTAATATTGTTGTTAATGTTCGTCCACACCCAATTTTTGAGCGTGACGGCTACAATGTTTGGGTAGATTTACATTTAACCTTTATGCAGGTGGCTCTTGGTTGCACAGTTCAAGTTCCAACCCTTGACGGCAAGGTTGAATATACAATTCCAGCAGGCACACAGCCTGGCGATGTTTATAAACTTCGTAACCGCGGTATTCCAAGCCGTTCAGGTGTGGGCAGGGGCGACCAACTCGTTAGAATTATAGTTGATGTTCCAAAGAAGCTTAACGATAAACAGCGTGACCTTATAAAACAGCTCGCTATGGAGTTTGGTAGCACAGTAGGACTTGACGAAGGCAAGAAAAACATCTTCGGCAAGAAGAAAAAATAAAACAAAATAAAAGTGAATTTTTGGCTCCCCTTGTTTTTATCAAGGGGAGCTGTTCATTTATGCGACTGAGGGGGGTAGGGGCGATTCACGAATCGCACGCAAAAAAACTACACAAAACACTGAACAAATCAATTTTACCACCCCCCAAGCCCGTAGGGGAGGATTTCCACGTCCGCCCGCAAATAAAAGATAATAGATAATATTGAATAGATAAAATAAATCGTAGGGAGCGTTCCCTTGAACGCTCCGCAAAAAAACGGTGGTTGTCCCATACGAAAACTTTGCATACTATCTAAAAGAGTAAGGTAAACCTTGTAAATTTAGTCAATTGAATTTTGGCTTTATATATTGATAATTAAAATAAACTGTGTTAAAATGATAGTGCCAAACTAACTGAATAAAATATGCAAGCAGGGTGTCTTTTTCTTTTTATAGAATAATTCGCTTTTATTTTCACATATTTATACAGCGTTGAATTTGATAAAAATGCAAGTTCCAGCTGTGTAAGTGTGTTTTGCACCCTGCATATCAGTTAGTTTGGCGACTATCGGAGTTTGCGTTTTTTTGCGTCTGCTCCGGTGGGCGCATTTTTTGTTTTAGGAGGGAATTTATGAAAAAGCAAGGCGATTTGAATTTATATGATTAAAAGGGACACCCAGTAGCTGTTCCTCAAAAAGCTCAACATACTATCTAAGAAAAGTATGGAAATCTTGTAAAGTTAGTCAATTGAATTGTAGTTTTATAATTCATATAAGCAAAACGTATTTTATAATTTTGTTAGGAGGATATTATGAAAAAATTATTATCTTTATTCCTTGCAATTCTAATGGTTATCACCATTATCCCATTTTCGTCTATTTCATCTTTTGCTGAAACAAGCGGAGATTGGGAATATGATATTTTGGATGATGGTACAGCAGAAATAACAGGATATAATGGCTCTGCAACATCAGTTACAATTCCATCAACTTTAGGTGGTAAAAAAGTAACAGGTATTGGTATTTATGCTTTTGATTGTTGCACATCACTCGAGAGTATAACAATACCAAATGGTGTAACATGGATTGGAAGTCGTGCATTTTATGATTGCACATCACTTACCAGTATAACAATCGCAGATAGTGTAACAAGTATAGGTGGATATGCATTTGATAATACAGCTTATTACAATAACCAATTGAATTGGGAGAATGATGTATTATATATTGGAAATCACTTGATTGAAGTTAATACAACAATTAGTGGAGCATACACCATAAAATCTGGCACAAAAACTATTAGTGCCTGTGCATTTGATGAATGCACATCACTTG
>JAZUGZ010000112.1:0-2458 GCA_045641425.1 Candidatus Fimenecus sp. | reverse complement strand
AAAATTAGCGATATTACTGATGTTAAAGGTACTTGCTATGCTGTTCCAGTTCAAAATACTCCATTTGGTGGCGTTGAATGTCCGTCTTTTGAGAATGTTTGTGCATCTAAAAAAGAATATGCAATTTCTTGTAGATTAGAGCAAGATGAGCAAGACCATATTAGAGGTAAAGTTCTAAAACAAAAGCACGGTAAAATGATGCTTGTTCAAAATAAGCCAATGGAACCGCTGACTACCGAAGAACTTGACGAAATTTACGATTTGCCTTTTGTTCGTACATATCATCCAATGTATAAAGATAAAGGCGGTGTGCCGGGTCTTATTGAAGTTGAATTTTCAATTACTCATAATAGAGGCTGTTTTGGCGGTTGTAACTTCTGTTCAATTGCATTTCATCAAGGTAGATATGTTACTTCAAGAAGTCGTGAATCAATTATTAAAGAAGCAAAGCTTTTAACAACACTTTCAGGATTTAAGGGGTATATTCACGATGTTGGTGGACCTACTGCAAACTTTAGAAGGCCATCTTGTGATATTCAAGAAAAAGCTGGCCTTTGTAAAGGTAGAAAATGCTTAGCACCAACGCCTTGTAAAAATCTTGTTTCAACTCATGAAGAGTATTTAGATATTTTACGCGAGCTTAGAGAATTGCCTAAAGTTAAAAAAGTATTTATTCGTTCAGGTATTCGTTATGACTATCTTCTTTGTGATAAAAATGATTCTTTCTTTAAAGAACTTGTTGAGTATCATGTTAGTGGACAGTTAAAGGTTGCTCCTGAGCATTGCTCTGCTGCTGTTCTTGACAAAATGGGTAAGCAACACATTGAATCTTATAAAGAGTTTTCAAAACGCTATTTTAACTATACAAAATCAATAGGCAAAGAGCAGTATTTAGTTCCTTATCTTATGTCTTCGCACCCAGGTGCTACTCTTAAAAATGCTGTTGAGCTTGCAGAGTTTATTAAATCTGAACATTTACATCCAGAGCAGGTGCAGGACTATTACCCAACACCTGGCACAATTTCTACTGCAATGTACTATACTGAAATGGACCCATATACTTTAGAACCAGTTTATGTTGCTAAAAATCCGCATGATAAAGCAATGCAACGTGCAATTATGCAATATTTTAATCCTAAAAACTATGATTTAGTTATTGAGGCATTAAAACGTACTGGAAGAACAGATTTAATTGGTACTGGTCCAAAATGTTTAATCGTGCCTAAAGCTTCTGATGCCATTAAGCTCCAAAATAACCGTAATAAAACAAATGGCAAAAGTCGCAATCAACCAAAGAAGGGTAAGGGGGTAAATAAAAATGGCAAACGAGGTTTACAAAAGCGGAAGAAGTAACCCAAATCGTTATAAGAAAAAGAAAAAAAGAAGTTTTTATTTTACTGTTGCTATAATTGCATTTGTTATTATATTTGCCTTCATTATTGATCAAAACGATAAAAACACTGGTCACGCTTGGGAAAATCTTTACGAAGATGCCAGCTTAATCGAAAGCACACCTGAGATAGTCGAGTCAGAGTTGTCAGTCTATTATTTAGACGTTGGTCAAAGTGATTGCTCAATACTTTGTAATGAAGGTCAAGTACTGATGATTGATACAGGCATTCCGTCAGAATTAAATACAGTTCGTGAAGCACTTCAATCATTAGGTATTAAAAAGATTGACTACCTACTTATAACACACCAGCACGACGACCATATGGGCAATGCCGAAAGTATTATTCGTTTGTATGATGTTGCAAATATCATAATGCCAAAACTTAGTGCTGAAAATATGGTAACAACAAGAGCTTATGAAAATCTTTTGACTGCTATTAAAGAAAAACAAGTGCATGCTGTTGCCGCTGAACCTGGTTTGACATTTAACATTGGCAATGCTAAATGTATGGTTTTAGCACCATTTCAGCAAGATAAAAACCTTAATAATATGTCAGCTGTCACTAAAGTTACTTTTGGTAATAATTCATTTTTGTTTGAAGGCGATGCTGAAAAAACGGTTGAAAGCCAAATTTTAGCTCACAGCTTCGATGTTTCCGCTGATGTTATTAAAGTTGGACACCACGGCAGTAAAACATCGTCATCTAAAAGATATATTTCGGCTGTTTCGCCTAAAATGGCAGTAATTTCTTGTGGAAAAGTTAATTCATACGGCCACCCACACGCTGATACTCTTAATGCATTAAAAGAAGCGCGAGTTGACACCTATGTTACATTTGAAACAGGTCTTTTAACTGCCGTTAGTGATGGTAATAAAATTACAGTTCAAAATAGCTCGGGGGTAATAAAAGTTTATGAATAATATTTTTTACTCTGTTAGTAGAATTGAAAATGAAATTGCGGTTATTGAATTTCCAGATGGTTCATTTAATGAAGTGCCTTTAACACTTTTACCAAGTGATGTAAAAGAGGGGAATATTTTAATTCCGGATGAAGATGGAAAGCT
>JAZUGZ010000111.1:0-2621 GCA_045641425.1 Candidatus Fimenecus sp. | reverse complement strand
ATATTAGTAATGTCAAGCTTGCAAAAAATTTACCAGATGAATTGTTAGATAACTTCAGTAATGTAATATCCGAAATAAGAACTGAAAAAGGAAATCTAACAGGCTATTATATTTCTTTAGGTAAAGACAATGAGCTTTATAGCCAAATTGAAACTATAAAATATTCTGTTACAATGGACTTTTTGAATTCATCTTCAAAAGTCATTTCTAATAAATTAAGAGAAATGGGTAAGCTCACTTTCACTGATTATCTTCTTTATCTTCGTGATATGTTAAAAAGTGACGCTGAAAGTGACGGTAAGCTAATTGCTCACATTTACAATCGCCATAGCTATTTCTTGATTGACGAATTTCAAGACACAAACCCAGTTCAAGCAGAAGTTTTCTTTTACATAACAGCTCAAAACCCAGTTGGTAACTGGCGAGATTGTGTTCCAAGGTCCGGCTCGCTTTTCATTGTGGGCGACCCTAAACAGTCAATTTACCGTTTTAGAAATGCCGATGTTGCGTCATATTTGAGCGTAAAAAATATGTTCAAGGGAAATGTTGGCGAGGTTTTGCTTTTAAGCAAAAACTTCCGTTCAACAAAGCAAATTTGCGATTGGTTTAATGAAGAGTTTGAAATTTTGCTTCCTAAAGACACAGAAAATCAAAGCAAGTACGCTAACATTCCAAATGAAGAAAATGACGAACCAAGCGGAACATTTAGCGGTGTTTATGACTATCAGGTTAGTAAAATTGGCAATTCCTTTGACTATAAAAAAGAGTGCGAAATGCTTTGCTTAATGATTAACGGTCTTGTTAATAATCCTAACGAAAAAATTTATAATAAAGGCAAAGCAAGACAAATTGAATACAAGGATTTTATGATTATTACTCCAGCAAAAACACATATAAAGCTTTATGTTAAAGCCTTAAATGAAGCTGGTATTCCAACAAGAATTGAAGGCGCTGTTTCATTTAGTGAAAGCAAAGCACTTTTAGAAATTGCAAAAGTTTTGTCTGCACTTGCAAACCCTAATGATAGCGTTTCGCTGTATGGCGCTTTGAAAACAGATATTTTCAATTTAACCGATGACGAAATTGAAGAATATATCCGCCAAAATGAAAAGCTTCGCCTTTACAGAATGGGCAAAGAAGCAAAAACAAAAGCTGAAAAGGCCTTAGATAAGCTTTTGTCTGTGTTTATAAAAATTGAAAATAAATCAGCGGTGTCTGCATTAGAAATAATTAAAGATGAACTTTTGGTGTTTGTAAATACTGGTGCTGAGAGCCTTGAGTGTTACTATTATGCACTTGAACTTTTAAGAAGTGCCGAAAGCTCAAACCAAATTACATCTTTGAAAGAAGCCGCCGAATTACTTTCAAATATTACCGAGAATAAAACAGGCGAAGAGCGTTGCCTTAGCCTTCAAAAAGAAGAAAATAGAGTTCATATTGCAAATCTTCATAAAGTTAAAGGCCTTGAAGCACCTATTGTAATTTTGGCTGACCCAAACGGCAAGTCAAAAACAGCATCTTCAAGAGTAGCCGATACAGAAGATGGCAAAAAATGTTGGCTGTTTAGTGTGTATAAAGACAAACGCCCAATCTTCTCAACTGACCTTTTTGAAAATGAAAAAGAAGATGAAGAAGATGCTTTAGCTGCCGAGTCAGTAAGGCTTCTTTATGTTGCCGCTACAAGAGCCAAAGAAGCAATAATTATTGCTTCAGCTCAAAATGCAAAGGGCGAAGCAGTAACAAGCAGCCCGTGGTATCCGTTACTTGAAAATACATCAAATAGAAAAAGCATAGAAGCAAAAGATATTTGGTCTGTGGAACAAGAAACGGAATTGAAGACAGTGTCTGCAGAATCACTTATTGAAAAAGCTCAAAATGACAGTGTTCTAAGTGAAACAGCTTCATTAAATAATACCTTTGAAATTAAACGACCAAGTCAAATTAAAATTAAATCAAAAACAGCCGATGATGACGAGTTCAAAGATGCAAATAGCGAAGAAATTAAAGAGCAAACTGTTACCAATGCCGCTCTTTGTGGAACTCTTGTTCACAGATTAATGGAAATTCTTGTTTCGTCTAAAAACACAGTTAATCTTGAAAATGCAGTAAAAGAAATTATGCTTGATTACTCGGTTGATGACAAATCAATGGCAGAAAAGCTTATGAAAATAGGCACTACAATGCGTTCAGGCGGTTATATGCAAGAAAATGGTCAAACTAATGATATTCTGTCGGTCGTTTTGTCTGCACAAGAAGTAATGTGCGAAGTTCCATTTTGCTATAAAGAAGAAAACGGCGACAAATTTACGCTTTGGAATGGCGTTATGGACTTGGTTTACAAAAAAGACGATAAATGGCACATAGTAGATTACAAAACAAATGCAGAAATAGACGGACTTAGCGAAAAATATGAAGAACAGCTTTCAGCTTATAAATCTGCACTGAAAATGTTAATTGGCGAAGAAGCCGATGCGCTGATTTATCATATTGATGTTTAATACGCATAAAAAAAGCACTCAATTGGGCGGTTTCAGATAGGGAGAAATAGATTTTTTGAGGAATAAATCCCCTTATACTTCGCCAAAAACCTTGACATACGCCAGTATGCCTGCAATTTTTGG
>JAZUGZ010000110.1:0-8676 GCA_045641425.1 Candidatus Fimenecus sp. | reverse complement strand
CTGTTCAGGGTTTACAAGTGAATAAAATCTGTCAGTAATAATTCCATCTTCAAGGACTGTAATGCCAATTGCACTCATTCTATTGTTAAATCTATTTGGTGTTTCAACGTCAAACACCACAAAGCAATTACTATTCATTTTGTTTACCTCTTAAACAATATAATATCACAAAAACATTAAAAAGAAAACCATTCAAATATTTAATTATTTAATCAAAGTTGCGAAATAGTTGCTGGTGCAACTGTACAAAATAGGTTAAACTAAGAACAAGAAAGGAGAAATAAATATGGGTATAATTATTATGATATTAAGTTGGGGATTACTAATTGGAACAGTTTTGTTTGTTATTTACCTGTTAGTTCTTTTGGTAAAAGCTTTAAGAAAATATTTAAGGGCAGAGCCACAAAGAAAAGAACAAGACAAAATCATAAAATCACTTGGAAATGTACTTAAAGAGCAAAGAACAAACAAAAAAATGACACAAGAATTTGTGGCAGAAGCTATTGGTGTTAGTCGCCAAGCTGTTTCAAAATGGGAAAATGGTCAGTCAGACCCAAGCACCTCAAATCTTATTGCATTAGCAAAATTATATAGCATTTCGCCAGAAGAATTGCTTAAAGAAATTCAAAGAGACTAAATCAAAAAGGTGGGCAAGGGCGGCTCAAGCTCGGGATAAACAGCCCATAAATACAATCTTTTTGATAATTACTACTTCAAAACCCCACAACATACATGCAGTATGCTGTGGGGTTTATTCATTGTTCTTTTGGGGAAATCTTAGTATTTCTGGGTGCTTTGCAATTTTTTGTGAGAAGAAATTCATCTTAGACAAAGCCAAAAATTGCAGGCATACTGGCGTATGTCAAGATTTTTGGCGAAGTATAAGGGGATTTATTCCTCAAAAAATCTATTTCTTCCGAGCTTAAGTCGCCCAATGCCCACCTTTTTAATCTATATGTTCATTCACAAATTTTTCAACCGTATTCCAATATGTTTCGGGGTCTTTCATTGAAGAGCCTGCATGCCCTGCCCCTTCAATTACAAGCTTTTGCTTTTCACAAGTTGCAGCATCATAAACAATGTCAAGCATCTTAAATGGAACAAAATTGTCTGCACTACCGTGAACGAAAAGAATTGGAGTTTTGCAATTTTTTAACTGTTCAACAGAGCTTGCTTCCTTAAAAGAATATCCTGCACGAAGCTTTGTAGTTATTGAAGCTGTGTGAAGTAACGGGAAAGTTGGTAAGTTAAGCATTTCGCCCATTTGCATTGAAAACTCATCCCAAACTGAAGAATAACCACAATCCTCAACTATTACCTTAACATTTACTGGTAAATCCTTTTCGCCAGAGGTCATCATAACCGTAGCTCCACCCATTGAAACACCGAAAAGACCGATTTTAACATCTTTATTTTCATCTATTAAAAGATTACACCATTTTATTACATCTCGTCTTTCTATGTATCCCATACCACGCACCTTGCCTTCGCTTTCGCCATGAGCACGTGCATCTGGTGCTAAGACAGAAAATCCCATATCATAAAACTGTTTAATATAACGAGCCATTTGATAAGCATTAGAAGTGTAGCCGTGACAAACGACCATATATTTACCATTTGAATTTGGATTTACAATTTTATATGCATGAAGATTTAAACCGTCATCAGATGTAATATTTAAATCTTTTGCATTTGTATTAAACCAGTTTTTATCTTCACTTGTGCCGGCAAATCCACTGTATTCAATCGATGTATTAGCATTTGCATTTCCACCATCTTGTTTCATTACCTGTCCAACAATAATTTTTTCTATGCCAAATTTAGAGTCCCTTACAAGTGAAAATTCAAATAACACATTTGACGCCACAGCTATTATTACTAAACAAATAACAAGAATAACCGAGAGTGCTATTCCTATTTTTTTGCTTTTTTTCATATAATTACCTACTATTTTTTTATTCAGCTTCTGCTCTTTGCTTTAATTCTTCAATAATCTGTGCTTGTTTTTTAGCACTCATATCATAGAAAATCATTGGGATAATGCAAGCAATACAGCTAATTATTGTTGTAATAATCATTACATTGAAAATTGGTGTTCTAACCGCTTCTTGGAATAAAACATCATAGTCATTTTTAAGTCCGTAATGCTCGTAAAATGCAGGTAAAATAAAGCTTGTTGCCATTGTAAAAGCAGTTACAATCATACCGCTAAACTGTGTTATAAAGCCCTCAAGTCGCTTGCCAGTTTTCCATTGCTGGTAGTCAAATACGTCTGCTGTCACTGAAGATGTAACAACAAAGTCACCACCAATTGAAAGTGTAGCTAAATAAAGGCTACCAATAAACAATACTGGATGAGCAGATGTGAACAACATTGCGAAGCAGAACAAAATTCTTAATGCATTAAAAGCAATAAGAGTTGCACGTTTGCCAATTTTTTTAGTAATAATTGGAGCAAGTAACATTCCCGGAACTGACGCTGTACCAATAAGAGCATTCATAACTCCTAAAGTTGCATCACTCTTCAAAAGGTAAATACAGTACCAACCAAGAATAGCACCAATACCGTATTTCATACAGCTAAGTGCATTGTAAAGTGTCATAAGCCAAAAATATTTATTTTTACCTACATCTACAATACCGTCAAAAAATTTAACCTTTGCAACATAAGTTTTCGAAACAATAATTTTTTCTTCCGTACCACGGAAAGCCAAAAGTCCAAGTACAACACCAATTATTGAGAAAATCGGGAAAAGCACTCTGTATGCAGCAAAGCCCTTCATACCCCCTGGGAAAAATCCTGCAAATATAGGCAAAATAATATTTACAATTGAAGGTCCTAAACTATAAATAAACTGGCTAATTGAAATAATGCTTGTTCTCTCTTCACCGTTTGGTGTTAAAACTTGAGCGAGCGAATTGAACGCCAGGGAATATAAAGACTGAAAAATCATCAAGAGTGCATAAATTACAGTTAAGAGTACACACTTAACCCAATAATTTATGGTGTTTGGCACAAATGCCATTAACACAAGAAGCACCGCTGACGGCACACCTGTATAAAGCAGGTACGGTCTAAATTTGCCGTATTTTGTATCAGTATTGTCAACAAGCATACTAACAAACGGGGTTTTTGCAAGATTAAGTATGTTTATAATAAGTGCCATTGTTGCAAGGTGTAAAGGCTTAATACCATAAGCCGAGCCTATAAGCAAACAGTTAGCAGTAAGACCAACATAGGTAAAAAGTGCATTGATAGTATTAACACCAATACCGCCAACAGAATAAGCCGCAAACTCTTTATAGGAAACGTATTTACCCTCTGGCGGCTGTTTCCAATGTGATTTTACATTTGATATTATTGTTTTAGGATTTATTTTACTCATAACAAATTCCTTTTCCCCTTAAATGTTAATATATTAATTTTAACAGATATACAAAATAATAGCAATATGTTTATTAGCGGAAATTTAATTGACAGATTTATTGCTATTGTCTATTGTTAAAAATTGTTATATAATATTATGTAATACAAAAACAGCTCTTGAAAGGGATATTATGAAAAAGGTTATTATTGTTTCTAAAACTCATTTGGACTTAGGCTTTACTGACTATGCCGAAAATGTCCTTAAAAAATATATGGAAAACTACATTCCAAATGCGATTAAAACTGCCAACAATGTCAATACAGACGAGTGTAAAAAATTTGTTTGGACTACTGGCTCTTGGCTACTTCACAAGGCACTTCAAAACGATAAAGACAATTTAGTTCGTGACGCACTTAAAAACGGTAATATTGCCCCTCATGCTCTTCCGTTCACTCTTCATACTGAATTGTTAGATGCACAGAGCCTTGATTATGCACTTTCAATAGTTGACGAGCTTGACGAAATTACTGGAGTTAAAACAACTGCCGCAAAAATGACTGATGTCCCTGGCCACACAATTTCTTTAGTTCCAATTCTCGCAAAGCACGGAATTAAGCTCTTACACATTGGTGTAAACGGTGCAAGTGCTATGCCAAATGTTCCGGAATGCTTTTTATGGCGTCACGAGTCTGGTGCAGAGGTTGTTGTAATCTATTCAGGTAGCTACGGTGGCGAGTTTAAGTGCGACTTGGTTGACGAAATTCTTTATTTTGACCACACAGTTGACAACCGTGGTGCAAGAAATGAAAAAGATACAATTAAAGCATTCCAAAAGGTTAAATCACTTTACCCTAATTATACTGTGGAAGCTGGCAGAATGGACGAATATGCAAATGCTATTTGGGAGCAAAAAGATAAACTTCCAGTTATAACAAGCGAAATTGGTGACACTTGGATTCACGGCCTTGCAACCGACCCTTACAAAACAGGTGCACTTAAAGAGCTTATCCGTCTTAAAAATAAAGCACTAGAAACTGGAAAGCTCAATACTAATAGCAAAGAGTACCACGAGTTTATGGAGAATATTCTCTGTGTTGCAGAGCACACTTGGGGTGGCGACTCAAAGGTATTTCTTTCTGACTATTCACATTATGACAAAAAGAGCTTTACAAAAGCTAGAGCCAATGATGATACTACTCAAAGTCCTAAAATTGCACTTACAAAATACGGACTTGATGTAATTCACAAGCGAAAAACTGGCGAATACAACAAAGGCTCTTACAAAGCGCTCGAAAAGGCTTGGGCAGAACAAAGAAACTACATAAATAAAGCTATAAATTCTTTACCTACTAATCTTAAAGAAAAAGCAATTAAAAATATTGAAAAGTTAAGGCCTAACGCACCAATAGACTTTGAAAATGCTGAAAATGTAGCACTCGAAAAGGGCGGAATTAAAATCACTATTTCTGGAAATGGTGCAATTGACATTTTCAAAAATGATAAATTAGCATTTGATAGCAAGGGCAGAAGTCCATTTACATATATGGCTTTTTCGGCTGACGATTATGACCAGTGGCTTTCTTCTTATACTCGTGATTTTGATGATAATAACATTTGGAGTTTACCTGACTTTGCAAGACCATATTTACATAGAGTTGATGGTAAATACAAGTTTGGCGAGTACTCGCCTAAATTTAATAAGGCAAATATTTACGATAATAAACTTATTGCAGAATATATTTCAGATGAAGAGCATAGCGAAAACCTTGGTTGCCCAAGAATTTTCCAAATTCAAATTTCTATTGAAAAGGAAAATATCAAAATAGAAGCTTCTTGGTTCTCGAAAGATGCTATTCGTATTCCAGAAGCTACATTCTTTAGACTTTACCCTGTAAAGTCAAATAGTCTTACAGCTACAAAGTGCGGGCTTCCGGTAAATCTTTACGATATTGTCGAAAATGGCAACCGCAGACTTAATGCTGTGGAGAGTGTAAACCTTGAAACTAGCATAGGCAATATTAAAATCGAGAACTTACATTCCCCACTTTTAATTGACGGATTTTGCAATCTTGTTAGATTTTCAAACAATTACCCATCTGTTAATGATGACGGACTTTCGTTTGTGCTTCACGATAGCATTTGGGGTACAAACTTCCCACTTTGGTACGAAGAAAATGCAAAATTTGATTTTGAAATAAACATTGAATAGGATTTTTATGAATAAAGATATATACTCTGATAGAATAAACAAACTTATCTCTCAAATGACAATTGAAGAAAAGGTTTCACAGCTTACTAATAGTGCTGCGGCAATTTCACGACTTGGCATAAATAAATATGACTGGTGGAATGAGGCGCTTCATGGTGTTGCTAGAGCTGGAGTTGCAACAGTTTTCCCACAAGCAATAGATCTTATGCCGGAAGCAACTTTTGAACTTCCATACGATGGGGCAAAAGAAGTGCTACTTGTTAATGAAGTTGATAATAGAGATTTTCTAACTTGCTTGTTTAATAAAATGTATGACGAACTCCCAGAACCAAAGAACAAGAAAACTAATAATTCATATTGACAATCAACTTGACATTATATTTTTACAAGCATATAATCAAATTGGTAAACATTTTGTTTGCTAATAAAAAACAGAGGAGTTAAATTATGAAAAAGTTTTTTGCAGTTTTTTTAGTTTTAGCATTAGTCTTAACAGCATTTTCAGCTTGCTCTAAAGAATCAGAAAATGAGCAAAGCACCAACACAGCCGCAACAACAGAAGCAGTAAATAATAACGGCTCTACAAAAATTAAAATTCCAGATGATGCAGAAGAAGCATTAAGCAAATCAATTGGTCAAATTTCCTCTGTGCAATATGAAATTTTTGCATTTCTTGGTACACAGGTTGTATCCGGCACCAATTATGCCTACATTTGCAATATCACAAACTATCAATCAGAGCCAGCAACACAGCTTTGTACTGTTACAGTTTATAAAGATTTAGAAGGTAAATATAGCTGGTCTATGTACCCAATTGACATTACAAAATACACAGAAAATAGTGATATTAACTTTGAAGAACTTTCTGGTGGATATACAGTAACAGAAGCCATAGGTACTGAACTTACTGGTGATGCAAAAGTAGCATTTGACAAAGCTGTCGATGATTTAACAGGTGTAAGCTATACACCACTTGCACTTCTTGGCACACAGATTGTATCTGGTACAAATTATGCAGTTCTTTGTAAAGCTTCAATAGTTACAGCCGAGCCAAAAACCGCTCTTGCAGTTGTAATTGTATACGCTGACCTTGAAGGCAATGCTTCAGTTACATCAATCAGCGAATTTAATATTACCGAATAATACAAATAGGCAAAAATTAAGCACCCAATTGGGTGCTTTTTTATTTATAATACTTTTTTAATCTCTCATACTCGTCATCGGTTATATGAAGCATCGAGCCGTGCCTTGCTTTAAGCTCGTCAATAGAAAAATCCGAAACCTTCTTAAAGTGGATTAAATCTGTGCTCTCTTGCATAAAATATCCACCCTTTTGGAATTGGTCAGCAATAAGCACATATTTATCTGTACCAAGAATTTTGTAAATGCAGTTGCCCTCTAAAGCGGTATCCGCCACCGAGATTTTATTATCATCAGTTTCGGTATATGGACCACTTGCCTTTTCACTCGTTACAAGGCAAATCCCCTCTTTCAGTCCGTCCGCTTCATACAAATAATACTTGCCACCAAATTTAATTATGTCGGCATCTATTGCACACATATTGCTACTCGGTCTATATAAAACCTTTGGGCGAGCAGTCAAAGTCTTAAAGTCCTTTGTGTATGCATACCAAATAATCGTGTCAAGGTCATCCGCCTTATTATTGTGAGTCCAGTAGAGCATATATTCATTTTTCTCATCGTCAAAAATCACTTGTGGTGCCCAAACTCTGTTAGCGGTTTTAGTTTCTTCGAACTGCGAAAAATCAATAATTCTCTCGTTTTCCCAGTTAATTAAATCGGTGCTGTCCCAAATAACCATAGAATTATTATTGCACCAACCGTCACGACTTTTCATATCGGTAGCAATAATATGAAAAACACCATCATTATCTCTGAAAATGTATGGGTCACGGCAACATTTTTTGCCTAATTTTTGAGTGATAACCTTCTCGTTATCATTAAGTGCTTCAAAGTGGTAACCGTCACGAGATAGCGCAAAATGCACCGTTTCCTCCTCAGGCTCATTACCAACAAAATAGCAAAATAAATATTTTGAAAATTCCATATTACCACCTTAATTTATATTATCCATTCACTTATTGAAATAGCTCCACCATTAACAAATATTTCTACTGACTTTGTGTCCTCTAAAATGCTTATTGACTCTATTTTAGGAACTGTAAATACGCTATTTTTTTGCCATTTTCTATAAACAATAATCTCACTGTTTTTAACACTTACATATTTACTTTGTTTTTTCAAAAGCTTCTCTGCTTCTTTTACTGGATAGTTATAAATAGCATTATCAATAAGTTTTAATTCCCTTGGAATAGAAAGTGCACCGGCATAGTCACAAAATGGCAATGTCTTTTTGCCCCAATGGTACATCCAACCGATTAAAATTCTTCGACTTCCGTCAAAAAATGTTTGCGGAGCGTAAAAATCCCTACCCCACTCTGGGCGATAAATTGTAGTATTTACGAGTTTGTCATTTTGGAAATCGCCAATAACAAAATGTGTTGTTCTTGTTTTCTCGCCCATTTTTGAGAACATTAAAACATATTTGTCCCCTAACTTGAAAAAGTCAGGGCACTCAATACAAGGTGCATATTCTTCGCCTTCAAAAAGCACACCTACAAAATCCCATTTAAGTAAATCTTCACTTGTAAATAAAAGCACTTGCCCTGCTTTTTCACTTCCCGAGCCAGTTACCATATAATATTTTCCGTCAATTTCGGTTACTTTAGGGTCTCTAAAGTCATAATACCCTAAAGGATTTTCACGAATAACTGGGTTATCCTCAAATTTCTTAAAGTAAATACCGTCATCACTAAATGCTACTGACTGAGTTTGCTTATCAGCTACCGAAGTATAAAAAAGATAAAGTTTGCCGTCTTTTTCGATTGCCGAGCCTGAAAAACAACCGCCAGAGCTTTCATATTCCTTGTCAGGGTAAAGTGCAATTGGAAGTTCTTCCCAGTTTATTAAATCAGAGCTTACTGCATGGCCCCAGTGCATTTTATCCCATTTAGCATCATATGGATTATGCTGAAAAAATGCATGATATTTTCCCTTAAAAAATACAAGTCCGTTTGG
>JAZUGZ010000109.1:0-9804 GCA_045641425.1 Candidatus Fimenecus sp. | reverse complement strand
ACTTGAAGAACAGTCAACATATAAATTGGGATACTTTGAAAGAACTTTTGATGCTTCTTCCCACATTGACCAGCCGCCCAAATGTGCGCCTACTACAATTAAGTCAGTATAAATCTCTAAAATTGGTGCAAGTCTTTTAGGACTGGAGTTATCATAACGATTATCCCCCATGTGAATTAAAATTGGAAGCTTTGCTTTTTCACATAGTTCATAGATTTTAAGACATCTGTAATCGTCAATCTTAAAGCCTTGAATGTCAGGATGAAGCTTTACTCCGTGAAGCCCTAAGTCGAGAATGTTGTTCACATCCCCTTCCATATCTTCACTTTCAGGATGTAAAGTACCAAGGCCTATGAGCTTGCCACTATATTCCTGCACAGACTCAGCAATAAAATTATTTATACTTCTAACCTGTTTCGGAGTTGTGGCAACAGATTGCACGACGAACATATCTGTTCCTGCTTTTTCCCCAGCAGAAATAAGTGTACTTACCTTTCCGTCTTTGAAAGATGAAGGAACATCATAAAAGCCTTTAATTGCACCAACTGCTTTTTCAGCAATTTTGTCAGGGTAAACGTGGCAATGAGCATCAATAGTAAAATATTTTTCGTTTACCATTTTTATCCCTTACTAACTATTAGTTTTTCTTAAGTCCAAGCTTTTCGACAGCTTCTTCGCGCATCTTATATTTAAGAATTTTACCTGCTGCATTCATTGGGAATGAGTCAACGAAGTCGATATATCTTGGAACTTTATGACGAGCAAGAGAAGCCTTAATAAAGTCAAGCATTTCATCAACTGTGCAGGTTTCGCCCTCTTTTAAGATGATGCAAGCCATTGCTTCTTCGCCATACTTTTCATCAGGAACACCGATAACCTGAACATCTTGTACCTTTGGATTTGTATAGATGAATTCTTCGATTTCTTTTGGATAGAGGTTTTCACCACCACGAATAATCATATCCTTAAGACGACCGGTAATTTTATATGTTCCGTCTTCTTCCATACAAGCAAGGTCGCCAGAGTGAAGCCAGCCCTCTTCGTCAACTGTTTCTTTAGTAGCTTCTGGCATTTTGTAGTAACCCTTCATTGTATTGTAACCACGTGAGCAGAATTCACCATTTTGACCTGCTGGAAGTGTTTCGCCAGTTTCAGGGTCAATAACCTTACACTCAACGTGAGCGAAAGCATAACCAACTGTTTCAGTACGAGCTTCAAGAGAATCGAGCCAGTGTGACTGTGTACTACCAGGAGAAGACTCTGTTTGACCATAAACTGAAACAATACCACGCATATTCATTTCGTCAGGCTGTGCTGCTCTTTTCATAAGCTCTGGTGGGCAACCTGAACCTGCCATAATACCAGTTCTCATATGTGAGAAGTCAGTCTTTTTATAATCAGGGTGGTTAAACATAGCAATAAACATTGTTGGAACGCCGTTAAATGCTGTAATTTTTTCCTGATTGATACAAGCAAGTGCTGACTTTGCTGAGAAGTATGGAATTGGGCAAATTGTTGTACCATGTGTAATTGATGATGTCATTGAAAGAACCATACCGAAGCAATGGAACATTGGAACTTGAATTAAGAATCTGTCAGCAGTTGAAAGTCCCATTCTGTCGCCAATGCACTTACCATTGTTAACAACGTTATAGTGAGTGAGCATTACGCCCTTAGGGAATCCAGTTGTACCTGAAGTATATTGCATATTACAAACATCAGTTGGCTTAACCTTTGCTGCCATACGAGCAACTTCTTCTTTTGGAACCATATCTGCTCTGTCGAATGCTTCCTCGAATGTTAAGCAGCCTGGCATTTTGAAGTCAACTGTAATAACATTTCTAAGGAATGGGAGCTTTTTACAATGAAGTGGCTCGCCTTTTTTATTTGTTGCAATTTCAGGGCAAAGCTCGTTAATAATATTTTTATAGTTAGAGTCAAGTGCTGATTCAATCATAACGAGAGTGTGAGTGTCTGACTGACGGAGAAGGTACTCTGCCTCGTGAATTTTGTAAGCTGTGTTAACAGTAACCAAAATAGCACCAATTTTTGTTGTTGCCCAGAATGTAATGTACCAAGCAGGAACATTAGTTGCCCAAATTGCAACCTTACTACCAGCTTTAACACCCATTGAAACTAAAGCTCTTGCGAATCTGTCAACATCTTCACGGAATTCTGAATAAGTACGAATATAGTCAAGAGTTGTATATTTGAAAGCGTACTGGTCAGGGAATTCTTCAGCAACTTTATCAAGCACCTGAGAGAAGGTCATATCAATAAGCTCTTCATCTTTCCAAATGTACTTACCAGTACCGTCAAAGTTAGAATAAAGATTTGACTGCTTATTGGTCTTTTCGTATTTGTGCATATAGTTTACAAAGTGTGGGAAAATGATGCTTGGGTCTGCTAAATCTTCCATCCACTCTGTTTTCCATTCAAGAGAAATCATGCCCTTATAGTTGATTGAGCTTAATGCTCGCATAAAGTCATCAACCGGTAAATTACCCTCGCCAATTAAGTTGTAAGTGTCTTTATCGTCAGAGTCACGAAGATGAACATGCTTAACATAAGCACCTAAATTCTTAATAGTTGTGTCTGCACTCTCATTAAAGTCACGATATGGATGATGAATATCCCAAAGTGCGCCTAACTGGTCACAAGCAAATGACTCTAATAAAACACGAAGGCGAGATGTATCAGCATAAACACCTGATGTTTTAATAAGAACTGTGATGTCCTTTTCTTCTGCAATTTTAACGATTTCTGCAAGACGCTCACGAACAACATCGTCATTCTCACTAAGTGCTACAACACTAACAAAAGGTGTGTGAACACTTTTTGCAATGTCAATAAGTGAAGAAATAGTTTCAACACAAGTTTCGTCAGTTGCTAAATCAACTGAAGTATCAATACAAGGGATTTTAATTCCCTTTTCTTTTAAGAAACGATAAGTAGCTGTTGCATTGTACTTATGAAGAGGACCAGTTTTTTCTGTAAGTGCTGGGATTTTTTGAACATCGTAAAGCTCAATACCATTAAATTCAGACTCAATAGCTGAAGCAACTATTTCATCCCATACAAGGTTTTGCCAACCTCTTGTTGAAAAAGAAAGTTTCATTATTCTGCCTCCTCATAAACAATTTTATTTAATGCGTTAACATAAGCTCTAATGCTTGCGCCGATAATATCTGTTGAAATACCACGACCAGCATAAAGCTTACCATTTGAACGAAGTCTAACAACTGTTTCGCCCATTGCTTCGTGGCCCTCAGTAACTGAACGAATTTGGAAATCGTCAAGCTCATAGTGAGTGCCTGCAATTTGCTCAAGTGCTAAGAATGCAGCATCAACTGGGCCGTCGCCAACTGCTACGCTGTCAACCTTTTTGTCATCTTTAATAAGAGTAACATGTGCTGTTGCACTAATAATATTACCTGAGTTAATTACGAAGCTGTCAAGCTTATAAGTTGATGGAACTTGCATTGCAGCTGAAGCTACAATAGCATCAAGCTCTTTTGAGCCAATTTGCTCTTTACGGCTTGCGATTTGCTGGAATGCTTCCCAAACTGCGTTACCGTCTTCTTCGTTTAATTCATAGCCTAAGCTTTCAACAGCCTTGAGAACTGCTGTAATATCGTCATGACTTGAAAGGATTACACCATCTTCGTCATCTCTTACGCCGCTGTCAAATGGTGAAGTTTTGCTCTGCTCGCCAAAGCACAACCACTCAATTTGATTTACTACTCTATTTAATTCAACTGTTTGAATTGATGGGGTAACATCAAATTCGCTACCCTTTGCAGCAAGAACACTAACAACTGCCTGAAGTGTTGCTGTTTCGTTCATTGCGCAAACTGCAACCTTTACTTCTCTTGCACGTTTTCTAACAGCTTCAACTGTGCAAGCATTTGCCATTGAAAGAGCATCAGAGCAAGAAACACTAAGTGTAACATTTTTAAGCTCTGGAACATTGTCGATTAAGTTTTCAAGGAATTTTGCAAATTCGTCTGGAAGCATAGAGCCAGCTGCATCACAAATTGTAATTGTTGTAGCACCTGCAGAAATTGCTTCTTTAACTACTTCGTAAAGGAAAGTGTCATCACTTCTTGTTGCATCATTAGCAACAAATTCAACATCCTTTGTGTATTCACAGCAAGCTGCGATTGTTTCCTTAATAGATTCAACCATTGCTGTTGGCTTTTTATGATAAAGGTATTCCATTTGAACTGTGCTTACTGGTGCTTCAACAACAAGTCTTGCCTTATTAGCTGTTGAAAGAGCATTCCAAGTAATGTCAACTGATTCCTTATTAAGTTCAACTGGAACTGCAATAATACTATTTTTAACTGTTGTTGCGATTGATTTTATTAAAAGTGAGTCTGCCTTAACCTGTTCAATAGCATCTAGCTCAATTACAGATGTTCCAAGTCGGTCTAATAGCTTCGCTAATTCCAACTTATTCTTAAATGATAGTTTGTTTGCTCCTGACTTTGTAATCTGTCTCATTGAAGCGTCATTGATTCTTACGATGCTCATAAAGCAACCTCCTAAAAATAAATTTTGATAAAAAATCAAGCCGCTGAAGTAAAAACTTCAGGGACGAATTAAATCCGTGGTACCACCCTAATTGATTTAGCATGAACTAAACCCACTTTGTAAGGTTCTAACAAACCCTTTGCCATGATAACGGGGCACGCCGTAACTGCTTACTGTAAGTTCCGCAGTTCTGCTCGAGAATGAGGCTCAAATTCCGTTCATACTGTCTTTCACCAGCCGACAGCTCTCTGAAATGAAGTGAGGAAAGTGATTAATTCCTTCATTGCATTTTCAATATGTGAGATGTATTTTAACACAAAGACACATTAGTGTCAAGCAAAAAATTGCTAAAATATTTCGTTTTTTGACAGTTAAATCTTATCTAAAATTACTATTTTGCTCATAAGTGGTCTGTCTAAACGGATATCATACTCTTTATTCATAAAGTATGCGCCACTTTTAACTATCTCTCTATCCCCGTCTTTAAGGCAATAAGTAGCAGTTTCGTCAAGACCTTTTAAGTGGATTGTCTTAAACTGTTTATTGAAAAATGAGTTTGCATTTGAATTTAAGAACAATACACTTTTGTCTTTTGCTTTTGAAACATACTGTGTAGCAAAAAAGCCGTCATCAGTAAAGTTTTTAAGTCTATAAAAATCTCCAAACTGAATAAGTGGACGAAGCTCTTTGTAAAGCTCAATGTAATATTTGCTCTTTTCAATATCCTCTTCGCTGAAATTCAAAAGATTTGAACCAATAGAAAGTGAGCCTTGCATTGAAACATTAAATCTATAATCAAGCGATACTGGTCTTCGAGTAAGGTTAGTATCAGTTACCCAAGCACGCATGCATTTAATTGGATAAAGAAGTGAAAAGCCATACTGAATATCAAGTCTGTCAAGTGGGTCAGTATTGTCAGAGGTCCAAACCATATCAAAATGCTCTAAAGCGCCTGTTTCAGCTCTGCCCCCACCACTTGAGCAAGCCTCAAGCTGTAAATATGGATATTTCTCTTTAAGTCTGTCGGCAATTTCGTAAACTGCCATAGTGTGCCTAAACCAAAGTTCTTTACCATTTTGTAAGTTTTCTGTGCCGATTTCGGAAAATGGTCTATTCATATCCCACTTAATATAGCGGATATTATACTCCGAAAGCATTTTATCCATACAGTCAAAGACATATTCTTTAACTTCTGGTTTTGTAAGGTTAAGTACAAGCTGATGACGAAGCTCGTGAGCTTCTCTGTTATCATAATGATAAGCCCAGTCAGGGTGTGCTCTAAATAAATCGGAATCCACCTGCACCATTTCAGGTTCAAACCAAAGACCGAAGTCCATACCAAGCTCGTTTACTCCGTCAATAAGCTCTGAAAGTCCATTAGGGAATTTTTCTTCATTAACTGTCCAGTCCCCAAGTCCTGCCCAGTCGTTATTTCTCTTTCCAAACCAACCGTCATCCATTACAAAAAGCTCACAACCAATTTCTTTTGCAATTTTCGCAAGCTTTAACTGCTCTTTAGCACTTACATTAAACTCGGTTGCTTCCCAAGAGTTATAAAGAACTGGTAAAGGCTTTTTGGCAAAGCTTCTCGGCAAAATGCTTTTAACTGCAAAGTCGTTCATTTCGTTGCTCATTTGCGAAAAACCATTAGAAAATCCAATATAAACCTTTGGGGAAGTTATGCTCTCGCCTGATTTTAATGTATAAGAAAAGTCAAAATCGGACATACCAAGCATTGCACGAGTTTTGCCAATAAAGTCCCTTTGAATTTCCACCTTAAAGCTACCGCCATAACCGAGTGCTGCGAAATAAACTTCGCCATTGTCTTCGGTAGCGTTTCTTGACATAATAGCATAAGGCGAATTTGTATGCCCTGCTGTGCCTTTACGGGATTCAAAAGTAATTGTGCCATTTTGAAGTCGAGTTGTTTCGGTTAAGAACTCACTACCCCAAGCACCATTTGGATTTTTAACATCATAGGGGTTAAGACTTGGAAGATTTAACTCCGCTGATATAAATTTTTCAATTTTAAGCTCATTTTCGGAATTGTTTTTTACAGTAACAAATCTTGTAATTACATCTGTGTCTAAAGAATAGCGATATGTAAGCACAATGTCAACTTTATATGCTTTATCGGTTAATGTAATATTAAACTCTCCGTCTTTCTCTTCTGCTTCTTTGAAAGTAAAAACAGAATCACGGCAAGAGTCAAAATATTCACACTTAAAAGCACAATTGCGGTACATTGTACCACCAAAAACTGTGTATTCTAAAGTAGCGTAGTCTTGACCCGAATGGTTTGAGTTTTGCTCCCAAGTTTCAGTTACCTCGTAGTCGCTAACATTACATTTTTTACCCCAATGGATATGGCGAAGAAGTCCAGTTTTATCCACACCACATACATAGTGAGTATTTTTAGTTTCAATTACAAAAATTTGTTGTTCCATAAAACATACCGCCTAAATCAATATACTTTGATTATAAAATTTATTACGAATATTGTCAATAAAAAAAGACCGACAAAACTGTCGGTCTTTTTTATTAAAGTAAATATTAGTCGATTGGCATTGTCCAGCCGTAAGTATCCTCGATTTTGCCCCACTGAATACCAGTAAGTGTATCGTAAAGATGCTGTGTAACTTCGCCAATTTTGCCGCCATTAACTGTATATTTTGTGTCGTTATAGCAAAGCTCGCCGATTGGAGAAACAACTGCTGCTGTACCAGTACCCCAAGCTTCTTCGAGAGTACCATTAGCCATAGCCTCCGAGAGTTCGTCAACTGAAATTCTTCTTTCAACTACATCGTAGCCCTCTGTTCTAAGAACTTCAAGGCAAGATTTTCTTGTAATACCAGGAAGAATTGAGCCAGTAAGCATTGGAACTACTACCTGACCAGCGATTTTGAACATAACGTTCATAGCGCCAACTTCTTCGATGTACTTTCTTTCAACGCCGTCAAGCCAAAGAACCTGTGAATAGCCCTTCTGCTCTGCTCTTTCGCCAGCACGGTTAGATGCTGCATAGTTACCGCCGCACTTAGCTTCGCCTGTACCGCCAACAACTGCACGAACATCTTCAGATTCAATCATAATTTTAACTGGGTTAATACCCTCTTTGTAGTAAGAACCAACTGGAGAAGCAATAATCATAAATGTTGCATTATGAACTGCGTGAACACCGAGTGATTCGTCATTACCAAACATAAATGGACGAAGGTAAAGTGATGTACCCTCTGCTGATGGAGTCCAGTCCTGTTCAACTTCTACAAACTTTGTGTAGATTTCCATTGCCATATCTTCTGGAATCTGTGGAAGGCAAAGACGCTCTGCTGAATTGTTCATTCTGCGAATGTTTTCGATTGGTCTGAACATCTGAACTTTGCCGTCTGCTCTTCTGTAAGCCTTAAGGCCTTCAAAGATTTCTGAACCATAGTGAAGGCAAGTTGAAGCTGGATGAATTGAAAGGTAACCAAATGGTACGATTCGAGCATTCTGCCAGCCTGTTTCGCTGTTCCACTCCATCATAAACATATGGTCTGTAAAGAGCTTACCAAAGCCAAGAGTAGCTGGGTCTGGTTTTGCTTTAAGATTTGTTGATTTTTCAAACTTAATTTCCATTATAATCTCTCCTTATTCAAAATCTGCACCGAGTTGCATTGCTTTAAGGTTAACTTCAAGCATATCAGCATGTCTTGCAGAAATTACTTTTCCGAGTGCTGCACGAACTGAAGCCTCATCAAAGTCGCCAAGTACATTTAAGATTTTACCCATAAGGATAATATTTGCAAGAGTTGGTGTACCGTTATCACTTGCCATCTTTGTAGCTGGAACATAATAAACAGTAACATCATCACGCTCAACCTTTCTTTCAATAAGAGTTGAGTCAACGAAAATAACGCCACCAGGTACTACTGCATTTTCGAACTTATCGAGTGATGGAAGGTTCATAGCAACTAATACATCTGGCTTTGAAACGATTGGAGAACCAACTGGCTCATCACTTAAAATAACTGAGCAAGAAGCTGTACCACCACGCATTTCAGGGCCGTAAGATGGAAGCCAAGAAACCTGCTTTTCATCAATAAGACCTTTGTAAGCAAGGAGTTTACCTGAGAATAAGATACCCTGACCACCGAAGCCTGAGAATAAGAATTGTTTTGTACTCATATTATTCAGCCTCCTTCTGTGCAGATCTATCTTTATAGCAACCAAGTGGGTAATAAGGAATCATTTTTTCGTCAATCCACTTAAGTGCTGCTTGTGGAGTCATACCCCAGTTTGTTGGGCAAGAAGAAATAACTTCAACAAGTGAGAAGCCCTTGCCATCAAGCTGATTTTGGAAAGCCTTTTTAATTGCTTTCTTGGCATTGCGAACTTGCTTAACATTGTTTACAGTAACTCTTTCAAGGTATTCAGGACCTTCAAGCTCTGAAAGCATTTCGCAAATTTTTACTGGGTAACCGCAATGGTTAACATCTCTACCATAAGGAGAAGTCTGTGTAACCTGACCAGGAAGTGATGTTGGAGCCATCTGACCACCTGTCATACCATAAATTGCATTGTTAATGAAAATAACTGTGATGTTTTCATTTCTTGCTGCAGCGTGAACTGTTTCAGCCATACCGATAGAAGCTAAGTCGCCATCGCCCTGATATGTAAATACAACATGATTTTCAGGATCTGAACGTTTAACACCAGTAGCTACTGCTGGTGCACGTCCGTGAGCTGCCTCAATCATATCACAATTAAAATAGTCATAAGCCATAACTGAGCAACCAACTGGAGCAATACCAATTGTTCTGCCCTCAATACCTAATTCGTCAATAACCTCTGCTACAAGACGGTGAACAATACCGTGTGTGCAACCTGGGCAATAATGAAGTGGTACATCTATAAGTGAATTTGGTTTATCGAATACTACTGCCATTATTTAACACCTCCGTTAGCTTCAATAATTGCTTCAAGAACCTGTTCAGGACTTGGAATCATACCGCCTACTCTGTTGCAAAGAGTAACTGGAACCTTGCATTCAGTAGCAAGTTTAACATCTTCAATCATCTGGCCCATTGAAAGTTCAACTGAAATAAACTTCTTTGCATGTTCTGCAGCCTTCTTGAATGGAGCTGCTGGGAATGGCCAAAGTGTGATTGGACGAATAAGACCAACTTTGATGCCCTGTTTTCTTGCTTCGTTAACTGCGTTCTTTGAAACACGAGCTGCAATACCGAATGCTGCTACGATAATGTCAGCATCCTCTGTCATATATTC
>JAZUGZ010000108.1:0-2331 GCA_045641425.1 Candidatus Fimenecus sp. | reverse complement strand
TTAAATTTTGAATATCTACCTCCTTTTTTATTTCATCAGAAATGTCTGTTAATTTCTTTTTAGCTTCGTCTTTTTCTTCTGAATCTATTTGTTCGTCTGATATTATTGATTTAAGGTATTCTTTAGCACTATCGTGAGCTTTTGAACGATTGATCTCTGCAGTTGTGAAATAATCTTCTTCTGTTGTTACATTACTACTGTTAACATACTGTGCATCGCCCAAATTAACTTCAGTTGTCACTTCAGGCTGTTTAATATTTGTTGGTTCTTGTTTAGTGTAATACCAGTTTAAGAATACCGCTGTGCATAGTGCAACGGCTGCCGTGCTGGCTACAATTTGCCTTTTGTTCAAAATTCTACTTTTCATCATTTACCTCCGTGGTTGTCATTTTTGATATTGAAATTCTTGCTGTACTAATGCCAAGTGCTGCACTAACAGAAGAATAAATTCGTTGTTGGACCTTTGGATTTTCGCCACCTTCACAAACAATTGCTACTCCACGAACTTTAGGACAAACTGTTTTTACTAACAGACCATCTTTTCCATTATTTCCATCAACAATTACATATTCGTTTTGGCTACTGCTATTTGAATTATCTTTATAGCTTGATGAATTGTCTTGAGCATAAACATATTCTTCGGTTTCTTCAACAGTTAAAAAGACCGATGTTTTACCAGCTCCGTCTATTGATGAAATCAGTTTTTGCAATTTTTCTTCTAATTCTTCGTTGTATGAAACTTGTGGTGTAGTAGATTTGCTTTCCTCTTTATTTTTGTTATCAATAAGATTTGAAATAAATATTAATAATATTCCTAATACGCCTGCCAAAAAGCATATTAGTGCTTTTTTGTTTGATTTTAGAAATTCAACATTTGCTAAACTTTTAAGGTTCAATTTACATCCACCTCAAACCCAAATTTTTCAAATATTTCTTTTTGTATTGTTTCACACTTTGATTTATCATTAATTGTTAATGTAACAGTGCGAATTATTATCTCACTATCGTTTTCAAAAGAGTCAATATTAATTGAAATAATGTTACAATTATGTTCTACACAAACATTTGAAATTGCCGTTTCAACGAATGTTTTTGAATAGTTAATTTCATTTGATTCAATTTTACTTTCTGCTGTTTCTAAATTGCCAATTTCAGTACCATTTGTAAATGGCGATAGCATATAAAACAAAAGAAAGAGCGACAAAAATACATTTACTGACTTTTTAAGCTTTGACCCGTGAAAAATTATTTTGATTACTGATGCAATCATTGAAGCACCACATAGCGAAAAAATCCAACTTTTAATTAGTTCCATTTTTATTTACCTGATACAATAATTATTCCAGTTGAAATAATCAGAACAAATGTTACATAAAACAAAATAATATTTATTAAAGAAATAATTCACGACAGCTCTTCAAGCATTAGGGATATTTCGTTATTTGCAAATAGATTAGCTGTAATGGCACAAAATTCTAATACAAAGTACCACACAAGTAAATCTAGTATAATAGGTAAGAATATTAAAAGAATTATAACAATAACAACTACGCCAGATGTGTTTTTCATTACAGAAATACTACTTAATACTGAAGAAACAGATTCACTAACACCTGCACCAACAACTGGAATAAACGTTCCTGAAACAAATCTTATTCCCCGAACTGTTAAGCTGTCAGAAGAAACAGCAAGAATACTTTGCGTTGTAAGTAATCCTGTATAGACAGTTGAAATTAACGAAAGCACTATAACTATAAGCTTCTTTATAGACTTAAAAATTTTGTGCTTGTATTCCTCAAAAGTAAATGAAGTTAAAATATTAAAAGCAAATAGCATATTTACAACTGGCTTAAAAAAAGTGTCAGCTACTTCATTGATAAATGATGATAAAGCTATTGCAAATGAATTGTAAGTAAGAGCAAGTTTAGGATTGCCAGATGCAGCAATCAAAGATACCAAAACAGGCACATAAGCACCAGTGAAGATTGATGCTGTTTTAATAACCACCCCAGCACTTAAAATTAAATCTTTTATTGGTATTATTATTGCAGTGACAATAGATAAAATTGACACAAAAGCCAAAACTTTTTGCACAGATTCATTTCCTTCGAGAAATGAATTGATTATTGAACTAATTATAATTATTGCGATTATAATTACGACAAATGATGAAGCACGGTTGCTTTTATCTTTAATAATTGAAACTATAAAGTGTAAAACAGACTTTAAGGATAAATCTTCAACACCTTTAGCAGTTTCGGGGTCAATCCCGAGCTCTGTTAAGTAATCTTTTGTTTCTTTATTAAGATTATTTACTATTTCATTTTTGCT
>JAZUGZ010000107.1:0-2719 GCA_045641425.1 Candidatus Fimenecus sp. | reverse complement strand
AAGAGGTTATTGACTATGTAATTAGAAAATATGGCGCTGACCGAGTTGCACAAATTGTAACTTTTGGAACTATGGCTGCACGCGCTGCAATTCGTGACTGTGGCAGAGCTATGGGACTTCAATATAGCACTGTTGATAATGTTGCTAAGAAAGTTCCGCATGCACTTGGTGTTACTCTCGAAAAGGCACTTGAAGAGTCCGAAGAGCTTAAAGCACTTTATGACACAGACGAAGTAGCTCGCGAACTTTTGGACACAGCTATGAGCGTTGAGGGTATGCCTCGTCACGCTTCAACTCACGCAGCAGGTATTGTAATTACAGACAGACCAGTTAGTGATTATGTCCCACTTGCCCGCAATGACGAGTCAATAGTAACACAATTCACAATGACTACTATTGAAGAATTAGGACTTCTTAAAATGGACTTTTTGGGTCTTCGCACCCTTACAGTTATTGACGATTGTGTAAAAATGATTCGTCAAAAAAATCCTAATTTTGATATAGGGGAAATTCCGCTTGACGACCAAAATGTATTTGCTCTTTTCTCATCTGGTAAAACTGATGGTGTGTTCCAATGCGAATCTTCTGGTATGCGAAATGTAATTTCAAAGCTTAAACCTAATAATATTGAAGACATTATTGCGGTTATTGCACTTTATAGACCAGGACCAATGGACTCTATTGATACTTACATTGAAAACAGACACAATCCTAAAAATGTTGTATATAAAACACCATTATTAAAGGATATACTCAAGGTAACTTATGGCTGCATAGTATATCAAGAGCAAGTTATGCAAATTTTCCGTACTCTTGCAGGGTATTCGCTTGGTAGAGCGGATATTGTTCGCCGTGCTATGTCAAAGAAAAAACATAAAGTAATGGAAGAAGAACGAGAGCATTTTTGTGAAGGTTGTGCTAAAAATAATATAAGTCGAGAAATTGCAAATGATATATTTGACGATATGTCATCATTTGCTTCTTACGCATTTAATAAGTCGCATGCTGCTGCATACGCTGTTGTTGCTTACAGAACAGCTTATCTTAAGTGTTACTATCCGTGTGAATTTATGGCTGCTCTTCTTACAAGTATTCTCGATAATAGCTCTAAAGTTGCAGGCTATATTGAAGATTGTAAGCGAAATGGAATAAAAATTTTACCGCCAAGCGTTAATGAAAGTTTTAAGAATTTCACTGCAAACGAAGAAACAAAATCAATTCGTTTTGGACTTCTTGCAATCAAAAATTTAGGCCATGATTATATTGATGCAATTATAAATGATAGAAAAACTAATGGAGCTTATACATCGTTTTATTCTTTCTGCAAAAGAACTTATGGTAAAAGCTTTAATAGAAGAGCAGTTGAAAGCTTGATTAAAAGCGGTGCACTTGATGGCCTTGGTAATAACCGTCGTGAAATGCTTGTGAATTTACCATTTATTATAAGTGAACTAGACGGAACAAGAAGACGTAATCTTGATGGTCAAATAGGCATTTTCGATTTACTTTCTTCTAATGAAAACGGAAAGTCAGAAGATACTTATAAAATGAAATCTTCAACCGAAATGGAACTTGAAGAACTTTTATTAGGCGAAAAAGAAACAACTGGTCTTTATATTTCTTCACATCCAATGGAACAATATGCACAAATTGCCATGAAACTTCATGCTCAAAGAATTTGTGATGTTTTGGAAATGGGCGAAAGTGATTATTATGAAAATCCGCCAGTTAAAGTAATGGGTATTGTTTCTCATATTACAAAAAAGCAAACTAAAAATGGCGAAACAATGGCTTTTGTAACAATTGAAGATATGACTGGTAGCGTTGAAATTATAATTTTCCCCAAACTTATGCCACCATTCTTTAAGTATATTGAAACAGGAAAAGCAGTTTTTATTCTTGGCAGACTTTCAATTCGTGAAGATGAGTTACCAAAGGTAATACTTGATTCTGCGAAATCTGTCGCTCAAATTGTTAGCGAGAGAGAAAAACGTATTGGACTTTTCGTTCGCCTTGATTCTAATGAATGTGACGAGTACAAAAAGATTATTGATATTTTGTCAAAGCAGAAGCAAAATGGTAATATGCCATTGTATTTTTACTTCTCAGATTCTAAAAAATATTTCCCATTTGGAAAGGTAAATCCAACTGAAGATTTAGTTAAAGAATTAAAGAATATTGCAGGGGAAAGAAATGTAATTCTTCAGCAATAAAATAACTATTGAAATTTGTAAATTTTTGTGATATTATAATCTCTCAAATAATTATTGTTAAATATTTACTTTTATATATAAGGGTGATAGAAATGAAAACTATTGGCGTTTTAACAAGCGGCGGCGACGCTCCAGGTATGAACGCTGCTATTCGTGCAGTTGTACGTGCTGGTTGCGAAAATGGTATGAAGGTTATGGGTATTAACCGCGGTTATAACGGCCTTATGCAAGGCGATATGTATGAAATGAATCTTAGAAGCGTTTCAAATATCATTAACCGTGGTGGTACAATTCTTTATTCTGCAAGAAGCCCAGAGTTCAAGACTGAAGAGGGTATGCAAAAAGCTATCAGCGTAGCTAAAGAAGTTGGTCTTGAAGGTATTGTTGTTATTGGTGGTGACGGTTCATTCCGTGGTGCAAGAGATTTATCTTTAAGAGGTATTCCTTGCGTTGGTGTTCCAGGCACAATTGATAACGATATTGCTTGCTGTGATTATACAATTGGT
>JAZUGZ010000106.1:0-4020 GCA_045641425.1 Candidatus Fimenecus sp. | reverse complement strand
GCAAAGGCTGTAAATGGCTCTAATGTAAGTGGATATAGTGGTAAAACCATTATGCGACTTTCAGCACCATCAATTACATTAGCCAATACCAAAAGTGGAGCAAAAGTGTCTTGGGGTAAGGTAACTGGTGCAAAATCTTATGAAGTTTACAGAAAGACAGGCTCAGGCAGTTACACAAAGATAGCAACAACTACAAGCACATCTTATGTCGATAAAACAGCCAAGAGTGGCACAAAATACACCTATATGGTAAAAGCAGTAAATGGCTCTTATGTAAGTGGCTACTCAGGCAAAACTATTACTTGTAAAAAGTAAAAATCCATAAAATTAAGGGACTCGTTTGAGTCCCTTTTTTCTTTTGCTTTACTTAAATTATGCTTTGCTAATATCAAACCAAAATGTAACGCCACCGTCGGTGTTTTCAACGCCATATTCATTTTCGTGCAAGTTTTGAATAGCACTGACAATTGAAAGTCCTAAACCAAATCTGCCTTCACTTCGTGACCTTGCTTTGTCGGCACGGTAAAAGGAATCCCAAATTTTGCCAATGTCTTCATCTTTAATTTGCTCGCCAGTATTAAATATCTTAACGCGAATTTTATTATCTGTTTCTTCACAAGTAATTCTAATAAGCTTTTCGCCACTTGCGTGTGATACAGCGTTTGAAACATAGTTATTAAGCACCATATTAAGCTTAATAATATCGCCAAAGCATATTACATCAGTTGGAATTTGAGTTTCGCATTTAATTCCTTTTTCTTCAAATACAATTTTTTCACTGTCAATGTAATCGTGAATAAACGTGTTAAGCTCAAATTCTTCACATTCAAGTCTGCTGTCGCCAATTTCGAATCTTGAAAGCTCTAAAAGCTCAAATACAAGAGCATTCATTTTGTCGCTCTCTTTTATAATTATATCGCAATATTCAGAAGCACCCTTTGTGTCGCCAGACTGGAGCATTAGCTCGGCACCTTCAGCATATCCACGAACAATAGCGATTGGTGTTTTAAGCTCGTGCGAAATGCTTGAAATGAATTCCTTGCGAAGCTCGTCAAGAGTTTGCTTCTTTTCAATGTCATCTTGAAGCTTTTGGTTCTTTTCATTAAGGTCTTGAAGTGTATGGTCAAGCGAATCTGAAAGGTTGTTAATGCTACTTGAAAGCTCGCCAATTTCATCGTTAGTTTTAACACTAAGCTTCTCTGAAAAGTCCATATTTGACATCTTTTCAGTAATTTTACTCATTTTAATAAGTGGCTTTGTGAATCGGCCAGAGTAAATAATAAAGAAAATCGAAACAATTATAAATATAATAAGTATTGATGCCCAAACAAAATAAAGTGCAACGCCAGCGTTAGTGTCAACATTACCTTTGTAGCTAAAAATTTCAATTTCAGTGCCGTCTGAAAGAGTTCGCTGAAAGTCAATGTATTGGTTTCCATCAGTTTCACGAATATCAATTACCGAGCCGTCATCAAAGGTTTGATGCTCAATTATAACTGTGTTACCACTTGTTGGAACTATGTTTGTTGGGCTAAGGTAAAGGGGAGAGCCGTCAGGAAAATAAAGGTCAATTGAAAAATTGTTTTCTTTTTCAAGCTTACCAACAGTACCAAGGTAAATGCCTGATTGCAAGTCTAATGTATTAAGATAATCGGCAGTGGATTTCATCTTGTTTTTTTCGTTAATAAGATAAACCTGGCCAAGATATGTAGTGTTAACGACAAGAATAACTGTGACAGCCACTAAAAGAATAGCAGCTATCTGCAAAAACATTTTTAATCTAATACTGAAATGTTTTTTATTCTTGCTCACTTTCATCACTTTCCTGAATCTTATATCCTACACCATAAACTGTTTTTAAGTGGCGGTTGCCCCAGTCGCCAAGCTTTGTACGAAGCCTTGCAACATGTGGGTCAACTGTTCGAGTATCGCCATAATAATCAAAGCCCCAAATATCATCAAGAAGCTGTTCACGACTGTAAACACGACCTAAATTGTCAATAAGCTTAAGAAGTATTTTGAATTCTTTAACCGTTAAAGCAATTTCTTTGCCGTCAACAAATACTTGGTGTGCATTTCTGTCAACTGTAAGACCGTGAATGTCGTCGCCTTGTGGCTTTGATGTTATTGTTGAACGCTTAAGAAGCACTTCAACACGTTTCATTAAAAGAACAGGGCTAAATGGCTTTGTTACATAGTCGTCAGCACCAGCTTCAAATCCATTAAGCTGGTCAAATTCTTGGCTTCGTGCAGATAAAAGTAAAATCGGCACTTGTGAGGTTTTGCGGATTTCTCTGCAAACCTCCCAGCCGTCTTTTTGTGGCATCATAATATCAAGAATTAAAAGGTTAGTGTCAGAGTTTTGCTCAAAAAGACGCAGTGCTTCCTCGCCATCTTCGGCTGGGAGTACTGTGTGACCATCTTTTTTGAGAAAATCGCAAACGAGTCTGCGAATAAGCTCTTCGTCATCAGCAACAATAATTTTTGCCATATTATCACGCCTTTTCCTTTTGTTTATTTAAGTAAATCTTTTAACTTTGTTTTGTCAATTGCCTTAAAGAGTGGAAGCCCAAGCACATAGCAAACAACAAATTCGCCAAATGCAACTTCAAGCCCTGCAATAAGGAATGCACCCCACTTAAAGCCTTCAGGCATTGTGTATGCAATTTCTGCACCTACCATTATTCCATTGAAAATACAAGGGAATAAAAGTGTAAGAATAGGTAAGTCTTTGAATCGAACTTTTCGTGTGTAGTAACCGAGCACAACAGAAAAAAGCGTTGCTAAAGTGCCTATTACAATATCAATTGCACCATAAGGACTGCCAAGGTTGCTAATAAGGCAACCAACAGTAAGCCCAGGAATTGCAGCAGGGGTAAATACACAAAGCACTGAAAGTGCTTCTGACACCCTAAACTGAATTGGACCATAAGAAAATGGTGCCAAGGCATAGGTTAGCGCAACATAAATTGCGGCAATGGCTGCGGCTTTCACCACGAACATAGTTTGTTTTTTCATTTTTTATCACTCCGTAGTTTTATTTTACGTCAGGATGGTCACGAACTGACGTTTTCAAAATTACCGTTAATCGTTTCTGATTATTGGTAATTTTTTGATGTGTTTATTGAGAATGCTTTTTTGTGTTGAAACAACACTTGAACCCATAGTTGCAAATAACTGCTTTGCAACCTTAACCATTAAAGCTCTGTCTTCTTGCGATATGCCTTTTGCGGCATCAAATGCAAGAGGTAGATTTTTGGAAAGGTTTTCCATCCATTCTCTAAATGTTGGGGCATCAGTTTCGTTTGTTTCCTTAACAAGAAGAAACATTCCTTCAAGGAATTGCTCTCTTTGCTCAGGTTCAAAACCAAATACCCAGTCGTTAAATGTTTTATCGATTATTTGTGTTTTTGTTAAAACCTTTGTTCCCGGTAAAAATGTGTTTCCGTTAACCTTCCACATAAATGGGTCGTGCTGGTAAAAACCAACGCCTTCACTTTGAACTACTTGGTAAGTAACTTTGTCAGTAAGAAGCATACCTACCATTGATTCCTCAGGAACGTATTTAGAAATTTTAGGTAATAAACTCAAATATAAAGGGTCATTGACAAATTCTTCAGTAAATCCTGGGTTGTCAAATGCAACGATTTGTGCAATCTTTTTGCGATTTTCTTTTTTGCAATATACACTTGAATAAATAGCGAGATTGCCACCCTTGGAATGACCAACAACTATAACTTTACCACGAAGCATAGGTATAACCTTATCAAGATAAGCCACTGAAATTTCCTGTGATGAAACAGGGTAGCGGTAAAGCATATTGCAGTTTTCTTTCCAGCCTATAATAGTTGAGTCAGTTCCTCTAAAAGAAATGACATTGGTATTATTAGGCAAAACAAATACAACTGCCGAAAATTGTGTGTCACTGTCTTTCTCAACAATATCCTCATAAAACTTTGCGCGGATTTTACCGTAGCGCTTTGAATACGCAACAGCGTTTATGAGCTTTGTGTTATTTTC
>JAZUGZ010000105.1:0-2691 GCA_045641425.1 Candidatus Fimenecus sp. | reverse complement strand
CAAATTTTAGGAAAGTATAACGGAATCGGTGCAAGGATTATTGCAGCATTGCTTGGAACAGTAACGCCATTTTGCTCTTGCTCGTCAATTCCATTATTCATTGGGTTTACAAGTGCAGGCTTGCCACTTGGTGTAACATTTTCATTTTTGATTTGCTCACCAATGGTTGACCTTGGCTCACTTGTGCTATTAATGAGTATATTCGGCTGGAAGGTCGCAATAGCTTATGTGATTATAGGCTTGGTTATTGCTGTACTAGGTGGAACGCTTATTGAAAAGCTACACCTTGAAAATCAGGTTGAAGAATTTATTAGAAACGCAAATGCGATAGATCTGCCACAAGAGGAGCTAACAGTTAAGGATAGAATTAAGTATGCCTATGAGCAGGTTAAAGAAACCTTAAAAAAAGTATTTCCATATATCCTTGTTGGTGTTGGAATAGGTGCTGTAATACATAATTGGATTCCAGAGGCGTGGATAGTAAAGGCTCTTGGCACAGGGAATCCATTTGGTGTAATAATTGCAACTATTGCAGGTGTGCCAATGTATGCCGATATTTTTGGCACAATTCCTATTGCAGAAGCACTACTTGCAAAGGGTGCAAGGCTTGGAGTTGTTCTATCATTTATGATGGCAGTAACAACACTATCTTTACCATCAATGATTATGCTCAAAAAGGCAGTTAAAACAAAGCTACTTGCAGTTTTCATCGCAATTTGCACAGTAGGAATTATCATCGTTGGTTATATGTTTAATTTAGTCCAACCATTACTTGTATAGGAGGTTTTATTATGGGATGTAACAATGTTAAGGAATGTAGTTGCCCAAAAACAACCTGCATTAATCACGGCAAATGCTGTCAATGTGTGATTAAGCACAGAACAACGGATAGTCTGCCATTTTGCTTGTTTCCAAACAATGATGGGGATAAAAGCAATTATAACCACTATATGAAATTAAAAGAAAGGTTTGAAAATGAAAAAGACAATTAAAATAATAGTTCCTATTCTTATAGCAGTTGTTATAGCTGGTATGCTCATAGCAAAAGGATTAGAAAATAACCAACAAAAACAAATTGTTGAAAACAGTATTAGTGACGCTGAATTTGAACTGAATTCAAATGGAGCAGTAAACTATGATAAGCTATTTGAATACAAACTGCCCGTAATTGTTGATTACGGATCTGACTCGTGCATTCCGTGTAAACAAATGGCACCAGTGCTTGAAACCTTGAATAAAGATATGAAAGGCAAGGCGTTTGTAAAATTTGTTGATGTTTGGAAATACACAGATGCAGCGAATGATATTCCAATTCAATTAATACCAACACAGGTTTTATTTAATGCTGACGGAACACCATTTAAGCCAAGTGAAGAATTATCAAGTAAAATAGAATTTACTATGTATCAAGACGATAAAGGTAATCATATTTTTACAACTCATCAAGGTGGAATTACTGAAGATGAGCTACGATTAATTCTTGAAGAAATGGGAGTTCAAAATGATTAACAATATTCTTGAACAAATATCAATTATAATAAAAGAAAATGCGTGGCTTGCACCTATTCTTGCACTTGTTGCTGGTATTTTAACATCGTTTACTCCTTGTTCACTTTCAAATATGCCACTTATTATTGGCTTTGTTGGTGGAACAAAAGAGAGAAACACCAAAAGAGCATTTGGATATTCGTTAACCTTTGCCTTAGGTACAGCAATTACTTTTGTTATTCTTGGTGTTGTAGCCTCGTCAATGGGTAAATTGATTGGCAATGGTTCAAAGATTTGGTATATTGTTCTTGGTGTATTGATGATTTTAATGAGTCTTCAAACCTTTGAGATTATCAATATTATTCCGTCAACAAATTTCATAGCAAAAAATAAAAAGACTGGATTTTTAGGTGCATTTTTAATGGGAATACTTGGTGGGATTTTCTCATCGCCCTGTTCAACGCCTGTCTTAATTGCATTGCTAACAATAGTTGCGAGTGAGAGCAATATGCTATGGGGAATATTACTAATGCTACTTTATTCAATAGGACATAGTATATTAGTCGTTGTTGCTGGAACATCAATTGCTTTTGTTCAAAGCATTAACGAAAACCAAAAATACAAAAAAGCCTCAAGCATATTAAAAATCATAATGGGTATAGCAATACTACTAATTGGTTTTTATATGCTATGGCTTGGATTATAGTTATTAATTTTAAAGGAGATTTTTTATGGGTATTTTTAGTAAGAAAAAAGAGAATAAGCAAATTCCACAGTGTGCTTGTAACGGAGCATGTGATGTTGTTGAAGTGGAAACAAGCATTGAAAACAACTGTTGTTGCAACAGAAATTGTGATTGTAAGCTAAACATCAAGGTCCTTGGCTCTGGCTGTGATACCTGCCACAAGCAATATGAATATGTGCAAAAAGCAGTTGAACAAACAGGTATTGACGCAGATGTTGAATACATAACTGATATTCAAAAGATCATGACCTACGGCGTAATGTCAATGCCAGCCATTGCAATTAATGAAAAGGTTGTAGTAATGGGCAAACTCGTTAAGACTGATGATGTAGTGAAAATTTTGAAAAAGTAATAGAAAAAGGGTTGACGCGATATTTTAGTTATGTGTCAGCATTATATGAAAAAATAAAGGACTAATGGGTTTTCCATTAGTCCTTTTAGCATGCCTATCTTTTTAT
>JAZUGZ010000104.1:0-7747 GCA_045641425.1 Candidatus Fimenecus sp. | reverse complement strand
AATACCTCTAACATAATATATCTTATCCTCGCCTAATATAAGTCTGCTAACAGGACTAACACCTTCTATTTTAGCTTCAGCAATAGCAACCTCGCCCAATTCACAGTCATAAGCACCTTTTTGAGAAGGTTGCATTTTACCAATATACCCTGTATCTAAAGGTACATATTTTCTATCATAGTACATAATGTATGAATAATCCGATTGAATTACACAGTTTTCAGTGCCTGCAAAAATTTCTAAATCAGAACGCACTTTACTTACAATGAAAAATCCAAAGACGATTACCAACAATGCAACGCAAACAGAAATAGTAATAATAGTTTTTTTATTCTGTTTATGCCTATTATTTTTTGCTGTATCACATACATACTTCAAGTTTGGATAAGGCACAACAACAGGTTGCCCTTGTGGCTGAATTTCACCATTTAACAGTTCGTTTACAGAAACTGAAAGAACATTAGATAAGTCAGATAAAAACTCAATATCTGGATATCCTCTACCTGTTTCCCAACGAGAAATTGCTTTATCGGTAACGCCTATTTTTTTAGCTAATTCTTTTTGCGTCATATTTTTTTGTTTGCGAAGTTCTGCTATAAATGAACCTGTTTTTTCAGCATTCACAAAATCACTTCCTTTATTACAATTATATCTTTTATGATATAAAAAAACAACCTACGATTCATAGAATCGCAGATTGTTTAATGTTTTTTAATGTTTCGGGCTGCCGAGGTCGTCAGCCCAACGGAACGCCGAGGACGGCGTTCTGCTTCAAAGCTTAAAGACCTTGGTGCTAACAGAGTTTTCCTTTTCTCTGCATTTGGTCTTTTCTGCGAAGGTCTTGCATCTTTCGACAACGCTTACAAAAACGGTGTATTTGACAAGGCATTCACAACAAACCTTGTTTACAGAATTCCAGAGCTTGCAGATGCTGAATGGTACTGTGAGGTTGACTGTTCTAAATACCTTTCATACATCATTGACACTCTCAACCAAGACAAGTCAATTAGCTCACTTCTTGACACAAGCGACAAGATTAACGACATTCTTCGCAAGAATGGTTACAAAATCTAATCTAGTTTAATAGATATAAAAAAGCGATAGGCAAGCCTATCGCTTTTATTTTTTTGAAATTTTATCTTCCCATTTTTGTTGCGAACTTTTTAAGCTCTTCAGGGATATGAATTGTTTGTGGGCAAACCTTTTGGCAAGCTTTACAATTTATACAGCATTCCGGTTGTTTGTCACTATCAACTGAGGCTAATGCCATTGGTGCAATAAAGTCACCTGAACCTGCTACCATAGCTTCGTTATAAAGCTTGAGTAGGAATGGAATATCAAGTCCTTTAGGACATTTTGAAACGCAATAGTGACAACCAGTACAAGGTACAGTTGTTTTTCTTATCATATCGTCAGCAATGCCTAAAATAAGCTCCATCTCTTCACTATTTAATGGCTTGTTCTCTTTATATGTTTCAATATTTGCCTTTAACTGCTCCATATTTGACATACCTGAAAGAGTAACTGTAATAGATGGGATTGACTGTAAAAATCTAAATGCCCAAGCAGGAACAGACTCATCTGGTCTTGCTTTTTTAAGCTTTTCGGTAGCTTCATCTGAAAGAGTTGCTAATTGTCCACCTCTAACTGGCTCCATTACCCAAACTGGAATATTCCATTTCTCGAGAAGCTCTACCTTTTCCTTTGACTGCTGGAATTTGTAGTCAAAATAGTTAACTTCTAATTGACCAAATTCCATATCCTTGCCATAGGCTTCAAGGAATTTTGTAATGCAAGCAATATCGCCGTGAGCAGAGAACCCAAGATGCTTAATTCTGCCGTTTTTCTTTTGCTCTAAAAGATAGTCATAAATGCCATATTGGGAGTCAAGATAGTAGTTAACATTCATTTCACAAACATTGTGGAATAAATAAAAGTCAAAATATTCAACTTGACATTTTTTAAGCTGTTCTTCAAAAATCTCTTTAACCTTTGTCATATTTGAAAGGTCATAGCCTGGGAATTTTGAAGCTATGTAAAAATCTTTTCTGTCGTAATTTTTGAGTAATTCGCCAACTACAAGTTCGGAGTTACCATTATGGTAACCATAAGCTGTGTCGTAGTAATTGATGCCATTTTCCATACAATAGGCAATCATTTCTTTTGCCTTTTCTACATCAATTTTACTGTCATCTCCGTCAATTACTGGGAGTCGCATATTACCCATACCGAGAGCTGAAAGTTTAATATCTTGAAAATCGTTGTAAATCATATTTTTCTCCTTATTTATTTTTTCTCCATATATTATATAAGTTGAAGTTAACTTTAAGTCAAGTGTTTTTTGAAAAATATAAACAACTGCCCCAAAATGTTTTATACAAATTGGGGCAATTATTATTTAATTATTTTGCAAGCTTAACTGTGATAATTTCAAATGGCTTGAAGTTGAGTGTGATTTTACCGTCAACAACTTCTATTTCAGTTTCATTGTTTTCGAGCATATCGCAAATGTATGCCTTATTGGCTTTGAAGCCGAGTGTTACAGTTGCTGTCGTTCTCTTATTAAAGCACTCGTAACCACGAAGGATTGTATCTTCAGTTTTCTCTGCCATTTTTGCTGTTTCAAAGATTACGTTTTCACAGTCCACAGAAAAAAGTGAATATTCAGCTGGTAAATTACCCTTATTAGCAGATACAGGAACTGCTGTCATAGGAATATTTAATTCATAAGCCTTTTTAATTGTGCCAGCCGCTCTAAAGTCCCCTGCATGTGGGTAAAGTGAATAAGTAAACTCGTGCTCGCACTTGTCAGCCTCAGGGTCTGGGAATGTGCCACATTTAAGAAGAGTAAGTGTCATTACACCATCGTGAATCGCGTGACCATATTTACAGTCGTTCATAAGTGAAACGCCGTAGTCATACTCTGACAAGTCGCAATATTTATGAGCACAAACCTCAAAACGACCTGCGTCCCAGCTTGTGTTTTTATGAGTTGGTCTTTCAACAGAGCCGAACTGAATGTCATAAGTTGCTTTGTTTGTATTAACATCAACTGGGAATGCAGTTTTAAGAACTAAATGAGATTCTTTCCAGTCAATGTATGTCTTAAAGTCAATTTTGTCGTCATGGTCATAAAGATAGATAGTTTGAACGAGCTTACTATCTTTATATGGTCTTGTGATTTTAAGACCTGCTCTTTCGCCTTCATAAACTTTTTCGATTGACTCCACATCTAAAATATCCCAAGATTTTTCTGTGTAATAGCAACTAATTTCCCAGTTGTCGTACTCTCGTGGGAAGTCTTCATAAACAGTAAACACATTACCCTTTGTGCCAGTTTTAAGCACTTCTCTATTATTTCTCTTATCAAAAATACTTGAGAAGTTGCCGTTTTCGTCAAGAGTAAGTTTGAAGAATTTATTTTCAAGAGAATTGTCTGTAAGAGCAATTGAAGTTTCTTTATTTTCAGGTTTAATTACCTTATAACCCTTTGCTGGGATATTCTCGGCAAAAATTACACCATTTTCTGTTTCAACTGCAGAAGATGAAGTGAATGAATTAGGGTTATAAACTAAAATGCCGTCAGTAGCTTCTGTTTCTTCTGCAATTTTGTTAAGTGCAGACGAAATAATCTCGTTACCAGTTTTCTGAATACCCTCATACTGTGCGTGAGAAACCTCATAAACTTCGTGAATTGAAGAGCCAGGAATAATATCGTGGAACTGGTTAAGAAGAATTGTTTCCCAAGCATCCATAAGCTTTTCTTTAGGGTAAACAACACCATTTAAGTATTCGTTAATAAGTGAAAGTGTTTCTGCCTTTTCAAACATAAACTCACTTGTACGGTTATACTTTTTATTCTTAGCCTGTGAAGTGTAAGTACCACGATGGAACTCTAAATAAAGCTCGCCGTTCCAATGTGGAGTGTGTGGATTATTTTCAGTCTTTTCCTTAACATCTTGAAGGAAGTCCCCTGCATAACCCATTTTTGCGGTTGAAGTGCCAGGGATACCCTTTTTAAGACGCTTATACATTTCAAGGTCTTTAAGTGTTGGTCCGCCACCGCCGTCACCAAAGCCGAATGTAATTAAAACATCATCATAAAGGTCTTTTTGCTGGAAGCGGTCGTAAGCACCACGAAGCTGATTTGCATTAAGCTTTGCATTATATGTAACATTTGTTGCAGGCTCTTGACCCCTTACTTTGTCTTGAGCGGTCATAAAGTAAGTGAAAACTGGAGTGTTATCAATACCATGCCAAATAAATGCATCATAAGGCATTTTGTTGCTCTCGTTCCAACCGATTTTTGAAGTGATGAATTTATCAACACCGCATTTTTTCATAATCTGTGGAAGCGCTGCAGAATAGCCGAACACATCAGGGAGCCACAAAACCTTACTGTCAGCACCAAGTTCGTCTTTCATAAAGCGCTTACCGTAAATAAACTGACGAACAAGGCTTTCACCTGAAGAAAGGTTACAGTCAGCCTCAACCCACATTCCGCCTTCAACTTCCCAGCGGCCTTCACGGACCATTTCCTTAACTTCTTCGTAAAGATCTGGACTTTCTTCTTTAAGGAATTTGTAAAGCTGTGGCTGGCTTGACATAAACTTGTACTCAGGGTACTTTTTCATAAGGGCTAAAACTGTTGAGAAAGAGCGAAGTGTTTTTTCACGAGTTTGAGCGAGAGTCCACTCCCAAGCAACGTCAATGTGAGTATGGCCAATGCAAATTGCGTGAATGTCACCCTCGTGACAATATTTATCGTAAAACTCTGTTTGGATATATTGTTCTGCTTTTTCTATTGAAGCGTAATATTCTTCTGAGAAAGGTTTTCTTAAGTCGATTAAATTGAGAGTGTTATTAAGGTGTTTTTTAATTTCAAAATAGTTTCTTGAATTTTCGTCTTCAAATTCGAGAATCTCAAAAGGCACACGAATATCATAATAAAGCTTTCTTGCTTTTTCGTCTATGAGCTTAAGAGTGGCTAAAAAGTCAACATATTCATCGTGAATTGAGCCAGTGTAACCATAAAGTGCAATTTCGTGTTTGCCTGGTGTTAAGAAAATATCACGATGATTTCGGTCAATACCTTGAACGAGTTTTCCATCAACATAGGCAATAAACTGCGGGTTAATATCTGCCCAGCCGAGAATTGCATCTGAAGCGACTTCAAGCTCAATTTCGCCACTCCAATTGCTTGGAACTTCGACTTGTTTAATAAACCAAGCGTGGCGGTCTTTTTTACCTGCCCAACGGTCTTTATAAGGCACAAATTCACGGAATGTGCCGTCAACTACCGGTATATCGTTACCTACCTTATAGTCGCACTCCTTATACATAAATCCGTCAAGTGAGACTGCTTCTTTTACAGTAAATTTCTCAAATTCCTGTAAAAACACGTTAATTCTGTCTTCAATAAAATCTTTCATTTGGAAAATCCTTTCCTTTGGTTAAAATATATCACTCATTAAATAAAACGAACCGCAAACGAGTACAGTATCGCTATTTTTTGATTGGTTTAATACTGTTTCATAAGCCTTTTTAGGGTCACTTATTGCCTTGCAATTTTCACAGTATTTTTTTGCTATTTCACATAAATTTTCGGCTGTTTCAGCTCTTATATTTGATGGAGTACAAGTAGTTACACTTTTACAAAGTGGGGCTACTTCACTTAAATAAATTTCTGTGTCTTTGTCTGCCATCATACCAGTTAGCATATTTATATTTTCGATTTTATAATTAAGTAAAAACTCACGAAGAGCCTTTGCGCAGCCTTCGTTGTGGCCACCGTCACGAATAATTAGTGGCTCTTTGCCTATAATCTCCATTCGTGCGAGCATTGTGGTTTTAGAAAGACCATCTTTAATATAAAACTCGTCTATTCCGAGAATTTTTGCAGCTTCAATTACATTAACTGCATTTTCTATTTGGTGAGCACCAGAAAGACGAATTTTATACTCTTCGCCATTATATGAAAATACTGTTTCGCCTAAAGTATCACTAATAATTTTAGCATTTTTTGGCTCACCTAAAATTAAATTTGAATTATTATCAGCACAAGCTGAAGCGATTACATTCATTGCCTCTTCAGTTTGATTTTTAGACGTTACGACTGGTACACCATTTTTAATTACACCGCATTTTTCAAATGCAATTTTTGAAATTGTGTCCCCTAAAATTTTAGTGTGGTCAAGAGAAATTGATGTAATTACAATTGCTTCTGGTTTAGTTAAAACATTAGTAGCGTCAAAACGACCGCCAAGACCAACTTCAATTACCGCATAGTCGCACCCTGACTCGTAAAAAAAGAGAAAAGCTACGGCAGTAATTGCTTCGAACTCGGTAATTACAATGCCTTTTTCATTAAGTTTATCAATTTCTGCTTTTACTTTTGTAATAACTTTTGCGATTTTCTCTTCTGGGATATTAACTCCGTCTATTTGTATTCTCTCGCAGAACGAGAGAACATAAGGCGAGGTGTAAAGCCCAGTTTTATACCCTGCTGAAGTCAAAATGTTGGCAAGGTGGGTACTCGTTGAGCCTTTGCCATTAGTCCCTGCAATGTGAATTGTTTTAACTTTTTCTTGTGGATTACCGAGAGCTTCTAAAAGCATTGAAATTCGCTCAAGTCCCGGTTTTATTCCAAATTGTAAAAGTGAATGTATGTATTCTACTGCTTCTTCGTAATTCATATTATTTCATTTTCATTGAGATGTCGAATGCTTTAACTGAGTGAGTAAGAGCGCCGAGAGAGATTATATCTACACCAGTTTTTGCAACCTCGGCAATATTAAGTAAAGTAATGTTACCTGAAGCTTCGGTTTTTGCTCTGCCGTCAATAAATTTAACTGCTTCTGCCATTTGCTCACAGTTCATATTGTCAAGCATAATAACATCTGCACCTGCAGTTACTGCATCTTTAACCTCGTTCATATCTCTTGTTTCAACTTCGATTTTTACCATGTGGCCGAGCTTATTTCTAAGAGTTTCAACTGCTGGGATAATACCACCACAAGCGTCAATGTGATTATCTTTAAGCATTGCTCCGTCTGAAAGGTTATAACGGTGATTTCTACCGCCACCACAAGTTACGGCATATTTTTGAATTGAGCGAAGACCTGGAAGTGTTTTTCTTGTGTCGGCTACTGAAGCGTTAGTGCCTTCGCAAAGCTTAACCGCCTTATTAGTCGCAGTTGCAATACCTGACATGTGCTGAATTAAGTTAAGAGCAGTTCTCTCGCCTTTCAAAAGCTCACGAGTTTTACCGTTAAACTCGACTATGATTTCGCCTTTTTTAACTTCGTCACCGTCTTTTTTGTAAGCGGTGTATGTAAAAGTGTCATCAAGAAGAGTGAAAACTCGCATTGCAACATCTAGTCCGCAAAGTACACCGTCATCTTTAGCGATAAAGTATGAATTATTTCTTTGATTTTCTGGGATAAGGTAATCCGCTGAAACATCAACATAAGAAATGTCTTCTTCAATAGCTGTTTTAATTATGTCATCAATGTAAAATTTATTAAGCATCATTTTCACTTACCTCACGAAGAATAATATAAGCCACAGTTGCAAGGCTTAAGGCCTCACAATACTCTGCTGTAATTTTGAATTTACCATTTTTAAGTCTGTTAAGAATTTCACTTACTCTCTTAAAGCCAACACGAACAACGTCTTCATTTGCTGGCATTACAAAGTAAGAGCGCTGCATAATATTGCGAATTTGCATACAAATGCCTTTCATAAG
>JAZUGZ010000103.1:0-2928 GCA_045641425.1 Candidatus Fimenecus sp. | reverse complement strand
AACACAATACTTATTCGTATTTCAATAAAAATCAATAAAAAATAGCCACTAAAAAGTGGCTATCTTTTAAATATTAACTTGTTTTAATCTTCTTTGCCGTAAACTTCTACACAGTAGCTTTTTTCGTTACATTTTGGGCATCTAAGCTTACGAGTTTTAGGTGTGTGAACTGCCCAAAAAGCTTCCTTGAAGCTTGGCTTAAACTTTTCCCCACAATGCGGGCAAACGTAAGCTACGCTATTAAAGTAGTATTTTGATACAAACACAGCAAATGGAATATCAAGAATGAAGAAGATTAGAATTGGCCACCAAATTGCGAACTTAACGCAAAGAAGAACTGCCGCAACTTCCAAAATCATCATTGGAATTGCCATTAAAATTAAATTTGTGTGTACCTTTTTAAGTTTGTCTTTGTTTTTCATAATGAAAGCTATATCACCTAAATTATTTATAGAGAAGTTTTCGATTGTGTTAAGCTCTTTTTTTAGATTTAATAAAGTTTTAAGCTGTTCGTCTTTTTCGTTTAATTCTTCTTGAGTTTCTGAAATTTGCTGTTCAACTAAAAGAGCGATAACTTCTTTGTGATTTTCCTCTTTAAGAATTTTAGAAATATGGTCAATACTCATTCCTATTGAGCGAAGAAAACAAATTGCTTTCATTTTCTTTACATCGTCCTCCGAGTAGAGCCTTCTGCCACCGTCAGTAAGTTCGCTGGGTACTAAAATTCCGCGGTTGTCATAGTACTGAACTGTTCTAACAGTAACATCACACATTTTCGCAACTTCTCCGGTTGTGTATTTTGACATAGCCTTTCACCTCCCTTTAATGCTCATTTTAGAGCATTACCTTACGTCACAAGCAATACCTTACGTAAGGGGATTTTTTAAAAAACTTAAATTTTTTAGATATTTGTATAGAAAATTCCAGTTAAAAGCTGTACCCCAATTGAAACAGCAGTAATTGCTACCCAGCAGGTAAATCCCATTAAAATTGGTTTTCCACCTTTTTTAATAAGCTCAACAATGTTAGTGTTAAGACCAATTCCGCACATAGCCATAGCAATAAAGAATTTAGCAAGCCATTTCATAGCCTTAACAAATGAGCCTAAATAAAATACAGAAAATGCACTTTCAGGGAGCAAGCCAACAACAGTTGTAATAACAGATGCTAAAATAAAGTAAAGAATAAACATAGGGAAAATCTTTTTAAGTGAGAAATTGTTTCCGCTTTCTATGCCTTCCTTTTTAGCTTTTCTCATTCTGTGAATTGCTAAAACTAATGTAATTGGAATAATTGCAAGTGTTCTTGTAAGCTTAACTGTAACAGCCGCCGAAAGAATACCTGAAACTCCGTAAATGCTTTCAGCGGTTGAGGCCGCCGCAGTAACAGAAGAGGTGTCATTAACTGCAGTACCAGCAAAAATTGCAAAGCCCTCACTACCAAGGCCAATTAAATGACCAAATGTAGGGAAAATAAGTGCCGCTAAAACATTAAAAAGGAATATAACGGAAATTGACTGTGCAACCTCTTTGTCATCAGCGTCAATAACTGGGGCAGTTGCCGCAATAGCCGAGCCACCGCAAATTGAAGAGCCAACACCAATAAGAGTTGAAACCTTTGGGTCCATTTTAAGCACCTTCATCATAATAAATGCAACAATTAAAGACGTTGAAATGGTTGAAATAATAACTGGTAAGCTCTTGCCACCGACTTTAAGAATTGTGCCAAGGTTTAGCGAGAATCCAAGAATAATTACCGCCCATTGTAAAATCTTTTTAGATGTAAATTTAATTCCGTCTTTAGTGCTTTCGTTTGTAGATACTTTCGGCAAAATTAAAGTAATAATCATACCAAAAAGAATTGAAAATACTGGTGCACCAATTACTTCAAATGAAAATGAGCCAACTGAAAGGTTAGCGAGTAATGTGCTAACTCCTGCAATAATAGCACAAAAACATATTCCGAGTGCATTTTTCTTAATAAATTTCATTTTACACGTCCTCTTTATTTGCATATTTTATAAGTTAGTTTACTGAAACACTAGCACTTGCACTTGCGCTTGCAGCAGCTTCTTGTGCCATAATCGCATCAATAATTAAAACTATTGCGATTGATAAAATCTCATCTTGTGGATTTGCTATGTCAATTTCGTAAGTGTCGCCCCACGAGAGCCACTTTTTAGAAATATTAGCAACAATAAATCCGTTATTTTCAATTGTATATTCGTGTGAAAGAAAATCGCCATGCACTTGCCAGCCAATACCATTTACAATATATTCATGCTTGAAAAATGTAAATTTCTTAACAACTTCGGCTCTGTCCTCGCCATTGATATTAACAAAATATCTTGGTAAAAATGAAAACACCTTTTGATGAATAAAGCAAACCTCATTTTTAGCATTGTTATATAAATGAAGCTTTTTTCCTAACGTAAAAACTTCACTTTCTGCGTAAAACTTTTCTTCTTGATTTTCGTCAAAAATATGGAATTTATCTTTCCAAGAAAATACCTTTTGCTTCATATATAGCTTCATAAAATTACCCCCTAAATTTAACTCCTTAATTATATCATACATATATATAAAAATCTACTTTAATTTATTTTTTATTTGTGTTATATTAGTGTTAGTAGAGGGGGATTAAAATGAATAACTATCCAAATCCATTTATTTTAGAACGAGCTGACCCATTTGTAACAAAAGGGGATGACGGCTACTATTACTTTACCGCTTCTTATCCGGCTTACTTAAATGTAAATAGCGGTTACGACCGAATTGTACTTCGCCGTAGTAAAACTGTTTTAGGGCTTAAAGATGCCGAAGAAAAAACAGTTTGGCAAGCACACACCCTTGGCAGAATGGCGGCTCACATTTGGGCACCGGAGCTTCATTGTATTGGGGGAGAATGGTATATTTTCTTTGCAGCAGG
>JAZUGZ010000102.1:0-7352 GCA_045641425.1 Candidatus Fimenecus sp. | reverse complement strand
GTATTGCTGATGATGGCGTAAAGCTTATTGTAACTGTTGACAATGGCATTTCAGCAATCCAAGAAATTGAATATGCCAAAACTCTTGGGATTGATGTTGTAGTTACTGACCACCACAAGCCAGGCGAAATGTTGCCAAATGCAGTGGCAGTGGTTGACCCACATAGAGAAGACGATAATTTAACATTCCGCGAGTGGGCTGGCGTTGGTGTCGCATTTAAGGTTGTTTCTGCATTAAATGATGGCTCCCCAATGGATATTATTGACCGTTATGCAGACATTATAGCTGTTGGTACTATTGCCGATGTTGTAGATTTGCATGATGAAAACAGAGCTATTGTAAGATATGGTGTCGCTAAAATAAATTCAAATCCATGCCCTGGCTTTGCCACACTCAAGAAAATTGCAGGCGTTGGCGAAAGAGAAATAAATTCAGTTGGTGTTACATATTCTTTAGCACCGCGAATTAACGCAGCCGGCAGAATGGCGTCTGCTGTAACAGCACTTAAGCTTATTTTGAGTGAAGATGAAGACACTGCAGCAGAGCTTTCTAAAGTTGTTGACAATTGTAATAAAGAACGCCATTCAGTTGAAAATGATATTATGAAATCTGTTCTCGCACACATTGAGTCAGATGAAAGACTTAAATATTCAAGAATAATTGTTGTATGTGGCGAGGGTTGGCACCACGGAGTAATTGGTATTGTTGCCGCAAGAATTACTGAAAAATATGGCAGACCATCAATTGTAATTACTTTTGATGGCGATGAAGGCACAGGCTCTGCAAGAAGTATTGACGGTTTTTCGGTTTATGACGCAATAAAATCGTCTGCCGACCTTTTAACTCACTTTGGTGGGCATACAATGGCAGCAGGTCTTGGAATTAAAAGAGAAAATGTTAACGAATTTTTTGTTAAAATTAACGAGTATGCAAAAACACTTCCGTCTGCTGTGCCAACATTAACAATTGACTGCAAATTAAACCCTGCTTATGTTAATAATGATTTACTTTCTTCGCTGGAAGCATTAGAGCCATACGGTGCGGGCAACAGTCAACCAACCTTTGGAATTTTTGGCGTAAGACTTGCAGACATTCGCCCTGTGGGTGAGGGTAAACATTTAAGACTTACCTGTTCAAAGTCAGGAAGTTCAGTTACTGCTATGAAATTTTCTACTACGCTTGATGAATTCCCTTATGTAGTTGGCGATGTAATCGATTTAGCAGTTAAAATTGATAAAAATGAATATCGTGGCGAGATTAAGCCGTCAGTTCAGGTTAAAGATATACGTTTTTCAAAAACCGATGAGGATAGACTTTTCGGCTCAATTTCACTTTATGAAAAATATAAACGTGGGGAAGTGCTTTCAAGCAAAGAGGCAAAATTCTTGCTTCCGTCAAGAGAATTCCTTTTAGCACTATTTAGCTTCCTTAAAAAACAAGGGACTTGGAATTTTGACACTGAAACGCTTCTTAAACGTGTTAATTGCCCAGTTGAAAATTATTGTACAATGCAAATTGCACTTGATGTTTTAGCAGAATTAGAACTTACTAAGCTGCAAGATGGCAAAATAATTTTCGATGGTAATAATAAAAAAACAGATTTGAGCAATTCAAAAATACTTCAAGAGTTAAATTCGTTTTTGGGAGGTGACGGTAATGAGTGAAAAAACAATGGAAGAGCAAATGAATAATGTTAATGTTGATGCTCTTTATAACGAGCTTTTGAGCAAAATTAAAAAATCTCATCAAAGTGAAGAAGAACTTAAAATAATTGACAAAGCATTTGAAACAGCTAAAAGACTTCATAATGGTCAGCTTCGTCGTTCTGGCGAGCCATATATTATTCATCCAATTGCCGTTACAAATATTCTTGTTGACCTTGGCATGGACTACCAGTCACTGGTTGCTGCACTTCTTCACGACACAGTTGAGGATACAGAATACACATTAGACGAGTTAAAAGCTGATTTTGGTGGCGAAATTGCCGTTTTAGTTGATGGCGTTACAAAACTTGGTCAGCTTCAATATGCTGAGCGTAACTCTAAAGAAGAACAGCAGGCAGAAAATATCCGTAAAATGCTTCTTGCAATGAATAAAGATATTCGAGTAATTATCGTAAAGCTTGCTGATCGAGTTCACAATATGCGAACTCTTGACTATGTTGACCCACAAAAGCAAAGAGATAAAGCACTTGAAACAATTGAGATTTTTGCTCCAATTGCTCACAGACTCGGTATCCGTTCAATTAAAGAAGAGCTTGAAGATAGAGCAATTCGCTTTCTTGACCCAGTAGCTTATGCTGGTATTGAAGAACAGCTTAAGGCATTTAACACTTCAGGTAACGATTTCCTTAAAAATATTCAGGACAGAATTTTAGACAGAGTTAAAGAAATTGTGCCAGACGCTAAAATTAGCGGTCGAATTAAAAGTGTTCACGGAATTTACCGTAAAATGTATATGCACGGCAAACAGTTTGACGAAATTTATGACGTTTACGCTGTTCGTATTATTGTTGACACTATTGGCGACTGTTACAACTGTCTTGGCATAATTCACGATATGTTTAGTCCGCTTTCAGGTAGATTTAAGGACTACATTTCAACTCCAAAGGCAAACCGTTACCAGTCACTTCACACAACTGTTGTCGGTAAAGATGCAATTCCTTTTGAAGTGCAAATTCGTACTTGGGACATGCACCAAACCGCTGAATTTGGTATCGCAGCACACTGGAAATATAAACTTGGTATGACAAGCTCTGGCGGTCAAAAATTTAGCGACGGACTTAACTGGATTAAAGAAATGCTTGAAGCACAAGAGGCAGGCGATGCGCGTGACCTTGTTTCTTCAATTAAAACTGACTTAGTTCCTGACGAAATATTTGTTTTCACTCCAAAAGGCGATGTTATTAATGTTCCGCATGGCTCAACTATTATCGACTTTGCTTATGCAATTCACACAGCGGTTGGCCACAAAATGATGGGTGCAAAGGTTGACGGCAAAATTGTACCACTTGACTATGTTGTAAAAACTGGCGAAATCGTTGAAATTTTAACTTCATCACAAGCCGGCAAAGGTCCAAGTAGGGATTGGCTTAATATTGCAAAATCAAGTAAAGCCAAAAGCCGTATTCGCTCTTGGTTTAAGAATGAAAAGCGTGATGAAAACATACTCGAAGGCAAGGCTGAAATTGAGCGTGAATTTAAGCGTAACTACATTCGCCTTACTGACGAAGAATATGAAGAATTTATGCAAAAGCTAGCTACTCGTCAGCGTTTAGATAGTATAGATGACTTCTATGCTGCAATTGGTTATGGCGGACTTTCAGTTTCAAAGCTTATGCCATATATTAAAGAGGAATATCATAAAAATTATGATAAATCTCAAAAGGAAGAAGCTCCAAAACCAGTTCAAGCACCACCTAAAAAGTCAAAGGACGGAATTGTTGTTGATGGAATTGACAATTGCCTTATTAAATTCTCCCGTTGCTGTAATCCGCTCCCTGGCGATAGCGTTGTTGGATTTATTACACGCGGTCATGGTGTTTCAGTTCATAAGGCTGACTGTGTAAATGTTCCAAAAGATTTAGCAAATTGCCAAGAGCCAGAGCGTTGGGTTAAAGTGCATTGGGACGCAGGCACTTCTGACCGTTATAGTGCAACAATTACAGTTACTTGCCTTACACGAATTGGTCTTATTGCCGAAGTCAGCCAGCAAATTGCCAATATGAAAGTTAACATTATGAGCATTGCAACTAAAGATACAAAAGACGGCAGATGTATTATTGAAGTTACAGTTCAAGTTGAGGGCGTTGAACACTTAAAGAGCCTTGTAAGTAAGGTTGAGAAGGTTCCCGGCGTAATCAGCGTTGAAAGATAAGGTGAAAAAATGAAAGCAGTAGTTCAAAGAGTATTAGGCGCTGGGGTTACCGTTGATGGCAACGAAATTAGCAGAATAGGAAAAGGCTATATGATTTTAGTTGGTGTTATGGATGACGACACCCCTGAAGATATTGACATTCTCGCTAAAAAAATTTCTTCACTTCGTGTGTTTGAAGATGAAAACGGAAAAATGAATCGTGATATTAAAGATGTAGATGGCGAAATTTTAGCTGTTTCACAGTTTACTCTTTGTGCTGATGTTAAAAAGGGAAATAGACCGTCATTTGTTCATTCTGGCGACCCAGCTCGTGCTAACGAATATTACGAAGAGTTTTGCCGTAAACTTAAAGAATACGGAGTTAAAGATGTTAAAAAAGGTGTCTTTGGGGCAGATATGAAGGTCGATTTAATAAACGACGGCCCTGTTACAATTATTTATGATACTGAAATTTGGGTGAAAAGATGTTAACTGTTAAAAGATTTGTTCTTGGCGAAATTGAAACAAATACTTATGTTTTAGAGTCAAATGACGAAGTGGCTGTAATTGACCCAGCTATCTGTAGCGAGCTGTTAAATGAATATTTAGACGGCAAAAATGTAAAATACGTTCTTTTAACTCACGGTCACTTTGACCATATTGCAGGGGTAAATCCTATTGTAGAAAAGTGGGGCACAAAGGTGCTTATTCACGAAACCGATGAAGAAATGCTTCATGACGGCACCAAAAGCTTTTATACTTCTCATTTCGGCACAGAACAGCCACCTGTTTTAGCAGATAAACTCTTAAAAGATAGTGACGAAATCGCACTTGGCGATGCAACAATTAAAGTAATGCACACCCCGGGTCATACTTTGGGTAGTGTGTGTTATATAGATAATAATAGTAAAATTATTTTCTCAGGCGATACACTGTTTAAGCTTTCAGCTGGCAGAACTGACCTTGCAGGAGTAAGTCCATTAAAAGCTGGTAGGCTCGAAATTGAGTCTTTACAAAAGCTTGCAAACTTAAATGGAGATTACGAAGTTTACCCAGGTCATGGCGAAAGCACAACATTAGAATACGAAAGAAAATACAATAGATATATAAGGAGTCGTAATGCGTCTAACAGTTATTAACCATAAATACCATTACGAAATGGAAAAGTTAGTTAGACTTTTTCTTCCTAATGAAAAAATTGAAGTGATTCGTGAAAATTTAGGTGGCGACGGGCTTTATACCGAGGTTAGTGACAAGATTATTGTCGATTTCAAAATGGGCGATTTTCAAAGGCACGAAACAGCACCCCTTTGTGATGATAACGAAATGCAAATGGGTAGAATGGTATATAACATCTTTGGCGAATATACTGGCTTTTACCCAAAATGGGGTGTTTTAACTGGTGTTAGGCCGTCAAAACTCTTAATTGCAACTGAAAATAAATTGGGTCGAGAAAAAACAGAGCAGTATTTTTATAACGACCTTTTAGTAACAAAAGAAAAATTTCAAATTGCAAGGCGAGTTGCCGATTGTGAAGAAAAAATTATCTCACTTTCAAAAAAGGACTCGTTTAGCCTTTATATTTCAATTCCATTTTGCCCAACAAGGTGTAGCTATTGCTCATTTGTTTCACATTCTGTGCAGACAGAAAAAGCAAAGGCTTTAGTTCCGCAATATGTAAGCTACCTTTTAGAAGAAATTAAAATAATCGGTCAAATTGCAAAGACTAATAAATTAAGGCTCGAAAGTGTTTATGTTGGCGGTGGCACTCCAACTACTCTTTCAGCTGAAGAGCTTTCTGCTTTACTTTCGGCTGTAACCGAAAATTTTGATTTATCGACTTGTCGTGAATTTACTGTTGAAGCAGGTAGACCAGACACGATTACAGAAGAAAAATTATTAGCACTTAAAAATAGTGAAGTTCAAAGAATTAGCATAAATCCTCAAACCTTTTCTGATGAGGTGCTTAAAAATATTGGTCGGTGCCATAGTGCAAACGAAACTATTAAGGCTTTCAAAATGGCAAGGGCAATGGGTTTTAATAATATAAATATGGACTTAATCGCAGGGCTTCCAGGCGACACGTTAGATGGATTCAAGCGTTCACTTGATACGGCTTTTTCGCTTGACCCTGAAAATATTACAGTTCACACTTTAGCACTTAAACGCTCGTCAAAGCTTGGCACAGAAGATATGCAGGTTACTGCAGAAAATGCTAAAAAGGTTGACGCAATGCTCGAATATACTTACGAAAAATTAAATGGTGTTTACCACCCTTATTATATGTATCGACAGTCAAAGTCAGCCGGTAGCCTTGAAAATATTGGCTGGTGCAAAGAAAATACCGAGTGTCTTTACAATATTTTTATGATGGAAGAATGCCATACAATTCTTTCAGCAGGTGGCGGTGCTGTTACAAAACTTAAAGCAGACGCTTCAATAGTAATTGAGCGAATCTTCAATTTCAAATATCCATTTGAATATATTTCAGGCTTTTCTGAGTTAATGGAACGAAAGAAAAGAATAACAGAGTTTTATAATACATATTTTTGAGAGAAGTGAATGTTATGTCAAAGCTTATCAATGAAATTGAATATATAAATGAAATGGCAGATGGGCTCCCAAGAGAGTTTATCGAAAAATGTGAGAAAAGATATTCAAATATTATTTCAGACGTTGCCAAGAAAATTTGTGATGAGGGTGTAAGACAGGTCGTAATGCTTGCAGGTCCGTCATCTTCAGGCAAAACAACTACTGCTAACAAACTTTGTGCCGAATGTAAGAAAAATGGCGTTAATACATTTGTTTTAAGTCTTGATGACTTCTATTTGAATCGTGAAGATATTCCAAATCTTCCTGACGGCACAAAAGACTTTGAAACAGTTTATGCGTTAGATTTAGACCATTTTGGCAAAATTGTAAATGCACTTTTGCGTGGCGAAACAGTTAAAACACCTATTTTTGACTTTGTTACAGGCACAAGAAAAACCGAGTATAATGAAATTACACTTGGCGAAAAAGATATAGTAATTATTGAGGGGCTTCACGCCTTAAACCCAGTTATAACTGATGAAGTAAAAGGCAAACTTTTCAAAATCTATATTAGCGTATCGTCAAGAATTTATGACAAAAATGGTAAAATTATCCTTAACAAAAGAAATCTTAGATTTGTCAGAAGAATGGTGCGAGATTTCAACTTTAGGGGTAGCTCTGCCGCTAACACTTATACACTTTGGAAAAATGTTACTTATGGCGAAGATAAATATTTATTCCCATTTAGAGACAATGCAGATATAAAAATAAATACAGTGCATCTTTACGAGCCTTGTGTTCTAAAAAAACAAGCACTTAAACTTCTCGAAAGCGAAATTCCAGACGATTTTGCTTATGATGTTCAAAGGCTTCGCGATGCATTATTGAAATTTGAAGATATTGATGAAAGTCTTGTTCCAAAAGACTCATTACTTCGTGAATTTTTAGGCTGAAAGGGTGAAAAG
>JAZUGZ010000101.1:0-1617 GCA_045641425.1 Candidatus Fimenecus sp. | reverse complement strand
CTAATCGAGAAGCAGAAGAAAGAGGACGGAAAGTGCTTTGTATCTACCCTACTCTTTGACGACATGACAGAGGTTTTACACGACAGAGTTGAGCTTCAAAGAATTTCGCCAATGACAGACAAAGAGTATTATGTAAGAGGTTGCACAGCACTTCTTGATGCTATTGGTGGAGCAATTCATCACATTGGTAACATTCACAAGTATGCACGCAAAGAAGATGTGCCAGAAAACACAATGTTTGTAATTATTACAGACGGAATGGAAAATTCGAGTCGTAAATATAATGGCGAAGAAATCAAGAGAAAAATTGAACGCCAAAAAGAAAAATACGGCTGGGAATTCCTTTTCATTGGTGCTAACATTGACGCAATTGCAACTGCAAAAAGTTTTGGAATTAGCGAAGATAGAGCTGTTAACTACATAGCTGACGAACAAGGCACAAATGTAGTTTATGATGCGGTTGCTATGGCTTGCTCAAATATGAGATGCAATATGCCAATGAGTATGGATTGGCGAGAAGAAATTGACGCAGACTACAAGAAAAGAAAGTAAAAAAATTAGGGGGCATTTGCCCCCCTTTATTTTTCGGTGTATTCAATTAGTTTTTCTTTGTTCTCGTCTGAGTATTCAATTTCACTTGAATACATTCTTGCAATTTCGCAAATATTCGAAAAATCCAAGTTACTATTTTTACAAATTTCAAATATTATCTTTGTGCTAATCTCTGCAAATGCAAGATTTTCATAAAATTCATCGTCAGTTAAATGCCTAAAGAGAAAATATTTATAAAGGTTTTTGAAAGCCAAATTTGAGTCTTGATTTTGCATTTCTTTTTCTTTATTTTCTTTTAGTGATTTTACTTTTTCTGTCCAAGTTAAATCGAGCATTTCAAGAGTTAAAAGAAAATCAGCAAGGTCAATAAAATCAATATTTAATGGCTTTAGTTCATACATTTCATTGATTTTATTTATAGCAGAAAAGACATTTTCAACTTCTTCAACTGTTTTTATTAAGCTATTTCGCTCTTCTATAAATGAAATTTCTTCGGCCGTTAAATCTTCACTTTCGCCAGAGAATAAATCGAGTGAAAATGGCTCTTTAGCACTTAAAATAATTCGTGTAGCTTCTTCGCAGGCTATTCCTAAACCCATTTCTGTGCGGTCGGTGTAAAAATTTCTAAACCTTGGGTGGTCTTTACAAATGTCGCAAAGAGTGTCTTCCCCTGCTTCTAAAATTAGTTCACATAGATTATTGGAATTTAGAAACGGACAACGCTCATTTTCTTTAAGCTTAAAATATGCTACTCCATCTTGAGTTTCAATATTTTCACGAATTTTCTTGCCAAGTTCCGTATCCATTTTATTGTATTTTTCAAGTGTACAATCATCAATGTCAATTTCCCAGCCCACACAACAGCTATGCTGACACAAACTTGCTATGCACTTAAAATCTTTATAATAATTTGGGACAAAAGTTTTCATAAGCACTCCAAAAATTTAATATAAAGATAATAGCATAAATTAGTCTTGTTTTCAACTTAGTTTGTTGACAAAGGTCATTTCCTTTGATAAAATATACCTTGCAAATTTTATATGGAGACGTATCGAAGTGGTCATA
>JAZUGZ010000100.1:0-7000 GCA_045641425.1 Candidatus Fimenecus sp. | reverse complement strand
AATTCATAATTCATAATTCGCAATTCATAATTCGTAATGCTAATGCTCAATAAAAAAAGAGCGACTCCGAAGAGCCGCTCAAGGTGTTAAATAAATTCAATTATTTAATAATTCTGTATTTGCCAATAAGTGGAAGCTCTTTTGCTTCGCCCTTTGCTGCATTGATAATACCCATAACGAAGAATACAACAGATGCAATTGAGCCAACAACAGCAACAATCCAACCAAGAATCGGAATAACTGAAACAATGCCAAGAATAATTCCGAAAAGGAAGAGTATAAGACCCTGGTTTGCGTGGAACTTAGCAAACTTTGAGTTAGGTGCTGCAACAAGTGGAATAATGAAAAGAATTCCAAAGTATGAAAGAATTGCGAGAACCTTGTTGTCTTGAACGTCCTGTGGGTCAACATAGTCAGCCTGAGGCTCTGTGTACTGTGCATCATAAACTGGTGCCTGTTGTTCTGGAGTAGGTTCAGCTGGAGCTACTGGAGTGCCACAGCTTGTGCAGAAAGCGCTGTTTTCAGGAACTTCAGCACCGCAATTTTTACAAAATGCCATAATAAATTCTCCTTTAATAAAAAATATTTTACAAAAAAATTTTAACATTTAGACTTTGTTTTGTCAATAAAAATGCATTGTAAAATAAAGGATTTTCACGATTCAATAAACTTTTTGTCGAAATTTATATTTTTTATAATATTATTGTGATTTTTCACAGTTAAAAGTATTAAAAATATGCTGTAACTGTATTTTAACACAAAGTTTATTATTAAAGATATTTTAAGGTGTATTTTATTGAAAAAAAACACCTTTTATGGTAAAATAACTCGTTATTTTGTAAAACGGAGTTGATTGTTTTGACAAACAAATTTTCAAAGGCTTTAAGCCTTGTAATTTCTTTGTTGTTTGTGATTTCAGTTTTTAACCCTGCACTTGTAGCTTTTGCACAGGGCGAGAAAATTATAATTACCGACAAAGACGGCAATGAAATCACAGAAAGGGTAGAGGTTCAAGAGTACCGAAGCGTTCAGCTTTCTTACCGTGTTGACCCTGAAGCACCTTATGGCTCTTATGTTGAGTGGGAAAGTAATTTGCCATTACTTGCAGACGTTGACGACACAGGTAAAGTTACTGGTTACGACTACTCAAAGGCGGCTATTATTCAGCTTTGGCTTGATGAAGAGGTTCGTTCAATCCCAGTAGTTGGTAACACAACAGCAAAGGCTATTGAAGCGGCTATTGAAGCAAGTGGTGTTGATATCGAAACAGTTAATACTGACATTCTTGTTACTATTGTAACTGGTGTTGCTGGCGAGCAAATTGGTGAAAGTCTTAGAAAATACCTTGACAATATGAATGTTGTTATTACAGCAACTCTTTATGATGAGAACGGCACTAAACTTTCAAGCGACTCCGTTGAAGTGCTTGTTACTCAAAGCCTTGTGGCATCAGTTGCTCCAACTGGTGTTAAAATTACTAACAAAAAGGTAGTGCCAACAACTGTTTCAGTTGGGGCACAGGTTCAGCTTTACGGCGCAGTAACTCCAGTTAGACTTAAACAGAGTGTTAAATGGAGTATTGATAAATCAATTTTTAGTGCTTTAGCTGACGAGGTTGGTGTTGTTTCAGAAGACGGACTTGTTACATTCTTATCTCCTGGCAAGGTTAAGGTTAAGGTTCAGCCGTCAAGCACAGTTTATGCGGCATTTTCAGACTCAATTACATTTACAGTTGTTCCAAAAACTGATATGCCAGTTACTGATTTTACAATTACTGGTGCTTCAGCAGTTCAAGAAGGTTCGACAACACAGCTTGCAATTGAAAATGTAAGCCCTGCTGGCGCTTGTATTAGTGATGCTGTTTGGGAAAGCTCTGACCCGGCTGTGGCACTTGTTGACCAGTCAGGTACAGTTACTGGTCTTGACTGCGGTAGCGGTTTGTCAGTTTCAAAAAAGGTTACAATTACAGTTACAATTGGCGATGTTGTTAGAACTTACGATATAAACGTTACTCGTGGTGGTATTACAACAAACCTTTCAGGTATTGAAATTGTGGGCGAAGATGCACTTCCAATTGGTCAAAGCTCACAATACACTTCAAACGTATTCCCGTCACGACTTAATTCAAACAGTTCTGTTGTTCGTACTTGGGGTCTTTTAGATGGCGACCAATATGTAATGGCAACTGCTGACACTCCAGCGGTAACAGACCTTGGTACTATTGACGCCAATGGTGTGTTTACACCGACTACTTCGGGTATGTCAACAATTGTTGCAAGGGCAACGCTTAATGGCGTTACAGTTGAAACAACAAAAGGTGTTTTCTCTGGTAAACCAATTACTGACTTTACAATTTCAGGTTCACTTTCTGTTCAAGAAACAAGAACAACTCAACTCCTTATTCAAGACATTAACCCAGAAGATTATGACGAGCAAATCCTTGAAAGCATTAAATGGACTTCAGCAGACCCTAAAATTGCAACTGTTGATGAGCATGGTTTAGTTCGTGGTATTGATGGTGGTAATGATGGTACATTCTCAAGTAAAAGAACTGTTGTAATTACCGCAACTGTTGGCGGTGTTTCAAGGTCTGTTACAGTTACTGTTAATAAGGGACTTGTTAACAACCTTACAAATGCTTATATTACAGGTCCTGATTGCGTAATTAAGGACTTCCCAGTAAGATATACTGGTTCTTTCTCCCCTGAAAGAATTGGTGTTACAAATACATTTTGGGGACTTCCAACTGACAATGGAATTACTCCATTTGACGATTCAGTTCAGGTTTCTGGTGCTAAAAACCAGTCAAACTCAATAGCTTCAGTTGATGAAAACGGCGTTGTTACTGGTAAAACAGCTGGAAAAACAGATCTTCATCTTTATGGTAAGCGACTTTTAACATCTTATGCAAAAACAAGCAAAACCATTGAAGTAGTGGAAATTGAGCCAAAGAGCATTACAATTACTCCACCTTATAAAACAGAATATTTAGAGGGCGACACAGAGCTTCAAACTAACGGAATGAAGGTTGAGCTTACTTACAATAGAGCAGATATTGAAAAGTATTATGGCGACACTTCAGGAATGTACACTGACGAGCAATTAAGAGTTGAGGTTACAGACTTTGAGGTTAGTGAGCTTAATCCTAATATTCTTGACACAGAGCAGTATATTGTTGTATCTGTCGTGAGAGCAGGCAAAACCTTTAGGGGTATTTTCTCAGTTGTAATTGAATCTAAAAAGGTTGAGAGCATTGACCTTGTTGAGCCACGCTATAAATATTTAGAGGGCGAAACAACTCTTGATTTAACTGACCTTCAGGTATTAGCACATTATTCAAATGCAAATCCTGAATTTGTTACAGATTATATTGTTGATACTGAAGAATTTGACCCAACACTTTACAACGTTGAGCAAAACATTACAGTAACTTATTACCACGAAGGGCTTTCAGCTTCAGCAACCTTCCCAGTAATTGTTTACGGTATTCCGGTAGTTTCTGTGGATACAAATGGCTATGATGGTAACTGGACTCCGAACAATATTACCTATACACTTTCGTCAACTAATGAACTTGATGGTGTAACTTATTATTACAAAACAGAGTCAAACGATGAGTGGACAGCTTTAAGTGGCAACTCAATTACAATTTCGGCTGACTCAAATGATGTTTATTACTTTAAGGCAATAAATAGCGAAGGCATTGAAAGTGCTGAAACAGAAGGCTTTAGCACAAAGAAAGATTCTGAAACTCCATATTTCTCAATTGAAAAAGAAATTGAGGTAGTTACAAATCAAGAATTTGACCTTATCCTTAAAAACCTTAGAACAGGTATTTCAGGTGTTAAATCAATTACTGTTAATGGCGAAGAAATTGACACAAGTAGCAGAACTTACAAGGTTAGCGAAAATGGTCAATACACAGTAACAGTTACTGCAAACAATGGTCTTTCAAAAACACTTACAAAGTCAGTTAATAACATTGACCGTGAGCCACCAGTAGTTAACAAAATTACATTAAAGCATAAAACAACTGGCGACAATGCTCGCGAGCTTTTAGAGGAAGAATTTGGACTTTACTTTAACGAAATTGTTGAGCTTACTGTTTCAGCTGACGATGTTGGCGTTGCAAGCATAAGCAAAATTGAATACCGCTTGCTCTCTGAAAGCGGAACTCCAATTGACACTGAATGGGAAATATATAACGACGCTTCAAAGCCACAGCTTTCGCCAAACTTTAAGGGATTTGTTGAGGTTAGAGCAACTGACAGAGCTGGCAACCAGTCAATTAGCTATTATTCAGACGGCTTTGTAATTGATGGCGATAATCCAACAACCCCAGTAATTACTGCAACATCAAAGGGCAGTGCTTACGAGAGTGGCACTTGGACTTCAGATAAAGTTGAAATTTCCATTGGCTCTTCAGCATTCTCAGGTATTTACGAATACCTTTACAGAATTGATGGTGGCGAGTGGCTTTCAATGGAAACACCAAATTTAACTGTTGACTCTGAAGGCGAGCATTTTTACGAATTCAAGACTGTTTCTTATTCAGCTCTTGAAAGCGAAATTAGTAGCATAAACATTAAAATTGACCGCCAAACACCAGTTATTCGTGTAAGCTTTGAGGGTACATTTAAGCGTTGGACTGGCGAGAATATGACATTTAAGTTCTCAACTCTTGAAGAGTCAATTTCAGGTATTACTTACTATTACAATAATGGTAACGGCTGGACAGAAATTACATCTGGCAACGAAATTGAAATTTACGAAAATGTTAATGCTAATTACCAGTTTAAGGCTGTAAATGGCGCTGGCACTGAAAGCACACCGTCTGACAGCTACATTGTTATGATTGATACAGTTGTTCCAACAATTACTGCTGAACAGGAAATTACAGAGCCAACTGTTGACCCTTATAAAGTTTACCTTAATTACACAGTTGGCGAAGCTGGTCTTAAATCAGTAACATTTAATGGTGCTGATGTAACAGACGAAGAATTTGTCACAGTTTCAAAGAACGGCACTTATTTAATCACTGTAACTGGTAACAACCTTAAAACAACAAACTATCTTTTAACTATTGACAACTTTGTTGACCCTGAAGCCGAAAGTAGTAAACCAGTTCTTCAGGTTACTGTTAATGGCGTTGTTGGTATGAGAACTGGCGAAGACATTACATTTAACTTCTTCACACCAAATCAAACCGGCGTTACTTATTATTACGACAACGGCAACGGCTGGGTTGAGATTAGTGGTAACTCATTAACTCTTACCGAGTCACAGATTGCAGATTATACATTCAAGGCAGTTAATAGCTTTGGTATTGAAAGCTACGAAAGCCCAGTTTACACAGTAATTCTTGACAAATCTTTAGCAACTGGCTACAAGCTTTCAGGCACAGTTTCAGCAGAAACAACCGCAAAATACGTTACAGTTTATATTTACACTTACAACGAAAATCAGCTTGTAACAAAGAAAAATATTTTAGCAACTGCTAGCGGATATTCAATTAGCGGTCTTGAAGCAGGTGGCTACATTTTAATTGCCGAGGCCGAGGGCACAATTACCTATAAATCAGTTGTTAATATTGAAGAGAATACTACTGAAAATATTACACTTATAAATGGTAGCAAGCTATTTGGCGATGTTGATTTAGACGGCGATGTTGATGAAGACGACTACAACTTATTAGTTGAGCATATTGAGTGCGGTATAGCTCTTTCAGACCTTCAAAAATACAATGCCGATGTAAACGGCGACTGCTCTGTTGACGGTACTGACGCACTTTATTTAGACCTTTACCTTAACGGTGCAATTAAAAAATTCCCTTGCTAATTTAATCTAATTAAACATAAAAAAGCTCCCAGTTTTTTGGGAGCTTTTAATTTTTATAATAATTCTTTTTTAATTAGGTTTATCATAATTTCTGTATTTAGCTTCATAGCGTCAAGTGGGTAAATCTCTTTAATATATCCGTGCCAATATTTCTCTTTGAAATTTTGGTAGATTTCTTCGCTTGTTTTTCCGTCCTTTAACATTTTAAGCATTTCGCCAACAATTTTTTCAGTGCCAGCACGCATATTCTTAACAAAAAACTTGGTTTGCTCTTCGTTTAGTATTCCGAAGTGCGGTGCAAGTAAATACTTAATTTCCAGCTTCTCGGCTTTTTTAATTGAGTCGAGAGTCATTTTATACCCAACAAGGCAAGAGGGCAAAATAGTGCTTTCTCCGTCAAATACGCCTAATGTTTCAGTTGAAAGTAAAAGCTTTTTTTCTTCACAGTAAAATCCAACCGAGCATTTAGTGTGTCCTGGGAAGTTAATGACTTCAAACTCTAAATCTCCAGCCTTAATTTTGTCCCCATCTTCACAGGGAATGTCAACTCGAAGCTCGTCGCCTAAAAATTCATATTCTGGGTATCCACATTGGTCGGCAAATTTGCGGTCAAGCTCTTTCATAACTCGTTTTGCACCGTCACGCTTAAAAATATCTGCCGCATAGCTTCCTGCAACTACTTTAGCGTTTGGGTAGTGCCTTAAAATATAAGCAGAGCCTAGGGCATGGTCATAGTGTGAGTGGGTTAAAAATATGTAGTCAAGGGGTCTTTTGCCCAAAACCTTTTTAATATTTTCGGCAACCCCAAACCCAGTAAAGCCAAAGCCTGTGTCGTAAAGAATTGCTGTGTTTTTTGTTTCAAGTAAAAATGCACTGTCGCCCTTGTTTACTCTAACATCTGTAACTTTAATATCTAACATTTTTTACCTCTTTATAAAACTGTTAAAAGTGTTCCTATGCCAATTAGTACACAGCCGAGTAAGGTTTTTGGTGTAAACTTTTCGTGTAAAAATATAAACGCTAAAACGAATGTGAAAATAATACTGAGCTTGTCTATTGGCACAACCTTTGAAACTTCGCCCATCTGTATTGCCTTATAGTAGCAAAGCCACGAAGCACCAGTAGCAAGACCTGAAAGTATTAAAAATATCCAACTTTTTTT
>JAZUGZ010000099.1:0-6685 GCA_045641425.1 Candidatus Fimenecus sp. | reverse complement strand
TCTTTGTTGCTATGGGAATTTGGGTATATAAAAATTCAAAGCTTCCAATGCTTAGTATGTTCATCTTTGACGCATTTTTGTATTCCTTTTTTGCATTAACAGGTACAAGACAAACCCTTGCAACAATACTTGTTGTATTTTTAGGAAGCAAGTTTGTGAAAGAGAGAAAGTTTATTCCATTTTTACTGACTTCATTAGTAGCTTATACGGTGCATAAATCGTCAATATGCTTTTTCCCGTTCTATTTTATATCAATGATACCTGTTTCTAAAAAATATACGGCAGGTGTTTTGGCGGCTTTTCCGTTTTTGTTTATCTTTAGAGAAGAGTTTTTCTACATAATTGGTGGGCTTGTTGGCTATGAGTATGATGAGCTTGAAAGCACGGGCGCTTACACCTTTACAACTATGTATTTAATAGTTGTTATCGCTTCACTTTTCCTCTTCAATTACATAAAGAAAAATTGCGAAAATTATAAAATGTATTTCAATGCAATGTTTATGGGTTTGCTTCTTATACCACTTGTATTCGTAAATCCAGCAGCTATGAGAGCAGTTCAATACTATTCGTTGTTTTTGATGCTATTCATACCTGAAATTACAAAGTCGTTTGAGAAAAAAATTAGACCACCTGTGTATGCTTCAATGATATTGGCCTTGCTTTTAACTACAAGTGCCTTTATTAGAACAGACTATACATTCTTCTGGCAATAAAAGGGGTATATGATGAGTAAGATTTTATATATTTCATATTATGATGTGCCGTCAAATAATCAAAACAGAAATGCTGTTTTAGCGGCTGTCAATAAAATGAATTATATCTGTGAAACCATTGAAAAAAATGGCGATGAGGTCGAAATCGTTTCGGCGGCACCGACACTAGACAAAAAATATTATAAAAAGAAAAGAAGTAAGGTTAGCGACAAAACTACACTTCAGCTTTTTGCAACTTTACCTAGTATTAACGGTATTACTGCATTACTTAATAGATGGTTTATTAAGTTGCAGATGCTTTTATATATGCTAAAGAACTCAAATTCAGATAGCACAGTTATTGTTTATCATTCGCTAGGGTATATGAGCCTTGTGAAATTTCTTAAGAAAGTTAAAAAATTCAATTTAATTATTGAAGCAGAAGAAATTTATGGCGATGTTATTAACAATGCAAAGGCACGAGCAAAGGAAATTGAGTTTTTCAAAATTGCAGATTCATTTATTTTCCCAACTGAACTTTTAAGTAGCAAGGTTAACACTGAAAACAAGCCTGAGTGCTTTATTTATGGTACTTACAAAGTTCAAGAGGATAGAAAAAACATTTTTAATGATGATAAAATTCATTGTGTGTATGCAGGTGTTTTAGAGCCTCGAAAGGGCTCAGGACTTGCGGTTGAAACCGCCTTGTATTTGCCAAAGAATTATCATATACATATTATCGGCTTCGGCACAGAGGCTGATAAAAAGGCTTTACAGCAAAGAATTGAAGAAATTAGCACTCAAACAGAATGTACCGTTTCATTTGACGGTAAATTTAGTGGCGATGATTACCTTGATTTCATTGGTAGCTGCAAAATCGGTCTTAGTCCGCAAAATCCAGATGCAACATTCAATGAAACCTCGTTCCCATCAAAGGTGCTTTCTTATCTTTCAAGTGGGCTTAGAGTTGTTTCAGTTAGAATTAAATCAATTGAAACCTCAAAGGTATCAAATCTTTTGAATTTCTATGATGGCAATGATCCAAAAACAGTTGCCGAGGCTATCAAAGCTGTTGACTTAAATGGATCGGTAGATAGCCGACAAGTTATTAAAGGACTTGATGAGGAGTTTACACAAAAGCTCTTTAATATAATTAAATGAAGGTAAGTTTATGAACAGAAAAATTGGTGTTATTTATTCTTATGCACTAATGCTTGTTGAAATAGCATCCGCAATGCTTTTCACACCATTTCTCATAAGAATGCTTGGCAAATCTGATTATGGAGTTTATCAGCTTGTAATTTCTGTTACTTCATATTTGATGCTTTTAGATTTAGGCATAGGTAATGCGGTTATTCGCTATATGGCTAAATTCAGAGCAAATAACGATATGAAAAAGCAAGAGGAATTCTTGGGAATCGCAACAGTTTATTATCTTGCTATTGCGGTGCTAACAGTTATTGCTGGTATAGTGCTTATAATTATTTTCCCAACCGCATTTGCAAAGGGATTAACTCCAGAGGAAATTGCAACTGGCAGAAAGCTTTTGATTGTAACTATGTTTACAACCGCAACAACCTTGGGTACTTCAAGCTTTGCTACAACCTTGATGGCATATGAAAGATTTTCATTTTCAAAGGGCTTGAGCATACTTGCTGCGTTGCTTAAAATTATTCTTTCAATAGGTGCTTTGCTTCTCGGTATGAGTAGCTTTGGTGTAATACTTGTTCACTTTATTACAAACTTAATTACAAGAGGCTCCTATGTTTGCTTTGTATTATTCAAGTTAAAATTAAAACCGAAATTCTCAAATCCAGACTTTGGATTTATCAAAGAAACTGTTTCTTATTCATCATTTGTTTTAATGCAGATGGTTGCAACTCAAATCAATGCAATGACAGACTCAGTTCTTTTAGGAATACTTGCAAAAGGTTCGTCAGCAATCATTGCGGTTTATGGTGTAGGCGCACAGATAATTCAATATTTCAAGACAATTGGCGGACATGTCAATGGTGTTCTTATGGCAGGTGTCGTAAGACTTGTTGAAAAAGGTGCAACCGCTAAAGAATTGCAAAATGAAATGGTGCGAATCGGCAGGCTCCTTTTTATGATGCTCGGACTTGCATTCACTGCATTTGCAGTAAACGGCAGACAGTTTGTAATGCTTTGGGCTGGCGACTCTTACGAACAAGGTTATTTGGTAGCACTTGCAATTATGGTGCCAACAATGTTTACACTAATCCAAGCTATTGGTAACCAAATTCTTTGGGCTATGAATAAACACAGAATGCAGGCGGTAATTCAAATTATTTCTGCACTCATAAACATCGTTTTAACAGCATTCTTAATCAGCTGGAAACCACTTGTTGGTGCCGTTGTTGGTTCAGTAATTGCACTTACAGTTGGCGATGTTGTTTGTATGAATGCAATGTTTAAGAGAGAAATTAAGATTAGTCTTACAGGCTACTATATGGGACTTTTCAAAGGAATTTTACCTTCACTTTTAATAAGCGGTGTTACAGGCTATTTCTTTAATATGCTTGGCTTCGCAAAATATGGTTGGTTAGGCTTTGTAATCAATTGTAGTGTAATGGTAGTAGTTTACGGTATTTGTATGATAGCTTTCGGTATGAATAAATCTGAAAAGCGACTCATTGAAAAAATATATAAAAAGATTTTTATTAAAATGCATTTAATTAAAGGAGAATAAATTATGTCATTATTTACAGGAAAAACTTTAATGATTACTGGCGGTACAGGTTCGTTTGGTAATGCTGTACTTAACAGATTTTTACAGACAGACATTGGCGAAATTCGTGTATTTTCAAGAGATGAAAAGAAACAGGACGATATGCGTCACGAATTTCAGGCTAAAATGCCAGAGGTTAGTGATAAAATCAAGTTCTTCATCGGTGATGTAAGAGATTTATCATCAGTTAAAAATGCAATGCACGGTGTTGACTATATCTTCCACGCAGCAGCATTAAAACAGGTTCCATCTTGCGAATTCTTCCCACTTGAAGCTGTTAAGACTAATGTTATTGGTACAGATAATGTTCTTACAGCAGCAATTGATGAGGGCGTTAAGACAGTTATTTGTCTTTCAACAGACAAAGCCGCATATCCAGTAAATGCTATGGGTACTTCAAAGGCTATGATGGAAAAGGTTATCGTAGCAAAGTCAAGAACAGTTAATCCTGACAAGACAAAGATTTGCTGTACTCGTTATGGTAATGTTATGTGCTCTCGTGGTAGCGTTATTCCACTTTGGATTGACCAAATTAAAGAAGGCAAACCAATTACAATTACTGAGCCTTCAATGACAAGATTTATTATGTCTCTTGATGAAGCGGTTGACCTTGTTCTCTTCGCATTTGAAAATGGTGTTTCAGGCGATATTCTAGTTCAAAAAGCACCTGCTTGCACAATCGGTGTTCTTGCAGAAGCTGTTAAAGAATTGTTCTGCCCAGACACAGAAATCAAAGTAATTGGTATTCGTCATGGCGAAAAGATGTATGAAACACTTCTTACAAATGAAGAATGTGCAAATGCTACTGATATGGGCGACTTCTATCGTGTTCCTTGCGATAAGAGATCACTTAACTATGACAAGTACTTCAACGATGGCGACAAGGACAGAAATCCTCTCACAGAGTTCAATTCAAATAATACAGAATTACTTACAGTTGAGCAGGTTAAGGAAAAGCTCTTAACACTTGCTTATATTCGTGAAGAATTAGAAAAAATGGATAAATAAGAATTGACGGGAGAAAATACTATGGATTTTTCAAATGTTAAATTTAAGGATAATGGCAAGCTTAAGCTTTTAATTATCGTAGGCACAAGACCTGAGATTATTAGACTTGCCGCTGTTATCAATAAATGTCGTGATTATTTTGACTGTATTCTCGCACATACTGGTCAAAACTATGACTATAATTTAAATGGTGTATTCTTTAAGGACTTAAAGCTTAAGGATCCTGATGTTTACCTTAATGCAGTTGGCGATACACTTGGCGACACAATGGGGAATATTATAGCTTCTTCCTATAATCTTATGGTAGAAATTAAGCCTGATGCTGTTCTTGTATTGGGCGACACAAACTCTTGCCTTTCAGTAATCGGTGCTAAAAGACTTCACATTCCGATTTTCCATATGGAAGCAGGTAATCGCTGTAAAGACGAGTGCCTTCCTGAAGAAACAAACAGAAGAATTGTTGACATTATTTCAGATGTTAACCTTGCATATTCTGAGCACGCAAGAAGATATCTCGCAGATTGTGGACTTCCAAAGGAGAGAACTTATGTTACTGGTTCTCCAATGGCTGAAGTTCTTCATAATAATTTAGAAGAAATTGAAAAGTCAGATATTCACGAGAAGTTAGGTCTTGAGAAGGGCAAATACATTCTTCTTTCTGCTCACAGAGAAGAGAATATCGATACAGAAAAGAATTTTACATCACTTTTCAATGCTATTAACAAAATGGCTGAAAAATACGATATGCCAATTCTTTATTCTTGCCATCCTCGCTCAAAGAAAAGACTCGAAGCAAGTGGATTCCAGCTTGATAAGAGAGTTATTCAGCACGAGCCTCTCGGCTTCCACGATTACAACTGTCTTCAGATGAATGCTTTTGCAGTTGTTTCTGACTCAGGAACACTTCCTGAAGAATCAAGCTTCTTCACATCAGTAGGTCATCCATTCCCAGCAGTTTGTATCCGTACTTCAACAGAGCGTCCAGAAGCTCTTGACAAGGCTTGCTTCGTTCTCGCTGGTATTGATGAAAAATCACTTTTACAGGCTGTCGATACTGCTGTAGAGCTTAATAACAATGGCGATTATGGTATCCCAGTTCCAAATTACACAGACGAAAATGTATCTACAAAGGTAGTTAAGCTTATTCAGTCTTATACAGGTGTTGTAGATAAAATGGTTTGGAGAAAATCTTAATGAAATGTACCACTATCTTTGAAAAAATATACCTTCACGAGCCTGAAGATGTATCATTTTGTCCGTATAGAATTTGCCCTATTGGTGCTCACAGCGACCATCAATTCGGCAAGGTTACTGGCTTTGCTATTGACAAGGGAATTCATATAGCATATGGTCCGAAAAAGAATGGTGTTATAGAACTTGCTTCAATGCAATTCGAAAAAAGGGCACAATGGCACATTGGTTCAGTTCCTGAAGAAAAGCAGAACGACTGGGCAGATTATCTTAGAGGTGCAACCTTGGCACTTAAAGAAAATCATACACTTACAGTCGGCCTTTGCGGTGTTATCGAGGGAAGCCTTCCAATAGGTGGACTTTCTTCATCTGCTGCGGTTATAATTTCATTTCTTTCTGCTTTGTGTAAGGTTAATAACATTCATTTAACCGAAGCTGAAATGATTAAAACTGCACTTTGGGCAGAGAATAAATATGTTGGAGTTTCTTGCGGTAAGCTTGATCAAAGCTGTGAAATTCTTTGCAAAAAGGATAAGCTTCTTTATCTTGATACTAAAGACGATAGCTTTGAGCTTATTTCTGCTCCAAGCAGTATGAAGCCATATAAAATTGCAATTTTCTTTAGCGGAATTGAGAGAAATCTTGCAGGAAGCAAATTCAATATGAGAGTTGATGAGTGTAAGAGTGCAGCCTATGCACTTAAAGCATTTGCAGGGCTCGAATATGGTAAATTCAATGATACAACACTAAGAGATGTTCCAGTAGAGGTTTTTGAAGAGTATAAATCAAAATTACCAGAAAACTGGGCAAAGAGAGCAGAGCATTTTTATAGCGAATTCGAAAGAGTTGAAAAGGGTGTCGAGGCTTTTAAAAATGGCGACATTGAAGAATTTGGCAGACTTTCGTTTGAGAGCGGACATTCTTCAATTTACAATTATGAAACGGGCTCAGATGAGCTTAAGGCTCTTTATGAAATAATGACTCATACAGATGGTATTTATGGCGGTAGATTTTCTGGCGCAGGCTTCAAGGGATGCTGTATGGC
>JAZUGZ010000098.1:0-3371 GCA_045641425.1 Candidatus Fimenecus sp. | reverse complement strand
CATTCTGCTTAAGAACTGCACCAGCAACCTTAAAGTTAACCTGAACGAATTTATCTTCAAGAAGGTTTGAATCGCTAATATAATCTACTGTTCTAATATTAAGCTCATCAAGAATATTCTTCTCAAAAGTTTTAATTTTATTAGCTTTTTCTGCATCACAGCAAATAAAGAGCTTATTAAGTGGCTGACGAACTTTAATCTGCTGTTCATTACGAAGTCTCATAGCTACCGCAATAACTTCTCTTGCAAGTGCTGTTTCTTCGATAATGCCATCATCTTCATAGCCTTCAATTACCTCTGGCCAATCACTTAAATGAACTGACTCAGTACTTTCAGGCTCACAAACCTTAATAAGTTTCTGCCAAATATGCTCTGTCATAAATGGAATAATTGGAGCCATAACCTGAACGCAAGTTTTAAGTGCATTAAAGAGTGTCCAATAAGCTACCATCTTATCCTGCTCGTCCTCTGTTTTCCAGAAACGACGACGGTTTGTTCTAATGTACCAGTTTGAAATATCGTCAACAAATACTTCAAAGTCCTTAATAAGAAGATAAACTTTATAATCATGCATATAAGCAGTTGCTTTTTCGATGAACTCATTTGTTCTTGCGATAAGCCACTTGTCAGTAACTGTTAACTGGTCTTTATTTGGTTTATAGTTTGTGAATACTGGCTTATCAATCTGTGCGTATGTGTCAAAGAATGTGTAAATGTTCCAGAATGAAAGCATCTTTCTACGAGCTTCGTCACCAAGGTTAAAGCCAAAACGAACATCGTTTGTGTTTGGAGCACCTGCATAAAGGTAACGAACTGTGTCAGCACCGATTTTTTCAGCAGCATCGTCAAATTTAATCATAAAGCCTGTCTTTGAGAACTTTGAGCCGTCCTCAGCAACAACGGCGCTGTTTGTAACAACTCTCTCATAAGGTGCTTTATCTTCGAGAACAGTACTCATAAAGAGCATTGAGTAGAACCAAAGACGAACTTGCTCGTGCATTTCAGTAACCCACTCTGCAGGGAAGTTCTTCTCCCACTCTTTTCTGTCTGTAAAGTAGCCAAGTGTTGAGTAAGGTACGATACCTGCATCAAGCCAAACGTCACCGATTTCAGAAACACGTGATACTGGTTTGCCACAATGTGGGCACTTAATTTTAACTTCATCAACCCAAGGTCTGTGAAGCTCAGGAAGCGCATCAACCTGTGCTGGGTCAACTGCCTTTTCACGAAGTTCAGCCTTTGAGCCGATAACTGTTACTTCGCCACAATCACATGGATAGAAAGGAAGTGGAAGACCGTAATAACGCTTACGAGAAATGTTCCAGTCACCCATATTGTTAAGCCAGTCATTCATACGCTTACCGTTTGAAGCTGGTTCCCATTTAACTGAATTTGCATTCTTAATAAGTCTTGGCTTAAGCTCTTCTGTACGAATGTACCACGCAGGAACAAGACGGAATACAACCTCTGACTTACAACGCCAGCAAACTGGGTAGCTATGTTCATGTGGCTCAACTTTATAAAGTTTATTGTCATTCTTTAAGTGCTCAAATACTTCATCAGCTACTGTATGGCTATCTTTACCTGTCATCCAGCCAAAGCCATCAAGGTAAATACCCATATCGTCAATCGGCATAACCTTTGGAAGACCAAGTCTTTCGCCAAGTTCAAAGTCTTCAACACCGCAACCAGGAGCAATATGAACAACGCCAGTACCTTCGTCAGCTGCAACATCTTCCCAAGCAACTACCTTGTGCTCAATACCCTCTTGTGCAGGAATGTCAGGGAAGCAAGTGTCATAATGAAGTCCTACAAGTTCTTCGCCCTTAAGTGCACGAATAACCTCGAGTTTGTCTTCGCCTAAATATTTAATAGCATTTTTAGCTAAGATGATTGTTTGGTCATCGCTCTTGATTTTAACTTCAACATAGTCAATTTCAGGGTTAACAGCTAAAGCAACGTTTGAAGAAAGAGTCCAAGGAGTTGTTGTCCAAACTAAAATCTTTGAGTTAATTTCTTTTAATGGAAGCTTAAAGAATACTGAATTATGGGTCATAAGCTTATAAGAGCCAGTCATTTCATGCTCTGAAAGAGATGTACCACATCGAGGACACCAAGGCATTGGCTTGTACTCACGCTTAATCCAGCCGTTGTCGTCACAAACCTTTAAGAAGTGCCAAATACCTTGAATGTTAAGGTCTGTGTTTGTGTAGTATGAGTTATCCCAGTCCATCCACTGACCAAGTCTTTTTGACTGCTCTGTAATAATACCAGAGAAGTGTTTAACGCGGTCAACGCACTGACGAGTAAACTTGTCCATACCGTATTCTTCAATATCTTTCTTTGTTTTGAAGCCGAGTTGCTTTTCAACCTCAACCTCAACCCAAAGTCCCTGAGAGTCAAAACCGTTTTGTCTGCGGCAATCGTAACCTCTCATTGATTTATAACGGATAAAGATATCCTTAGTGCTTCTGCCCCAAGCGTGGTGAACGCCCATAGGGTTATTTGCTGTAATAGGACCGTCAAGGAAACGGAACATTTTGTTGCCCTTATTTTTAGCAACAAGTTTGTCATAATACTTTTCTTCTTCCCAGAGCTTTAAGACATCATGCTCAAGGTCAATAAAGAAATTCTTTTCTTCTGCCACTGTATTTCCACCTTTCAAGTGATGTGTACCCATAATTTTACGAATAATATTATACACGAATACTAATAAATTTCAAGTGTTTATATAAAAAAAGACAGCTATTCTGCTGTCTTTGAGTATTTTTCTTTTGTTGCCATGCCACCACGAATATGTCTTTCAGCTTTGTTAATATCAAGCACTTCTCGAACCTGTTTATATAAAGTTGGGTCATATCTTTTAAGGCGTTCTGAAACATCAGTATGTACTGTACTTTTACTCATACCAAATTGTTTTGCAGCAGCTCTTACCGTTGCTTTATTCTCAACTATATATTCTCCTAAAATTATTGCACGCTCACTTGTTATGTCCATTATACATTTCCTCCTTGTCGGTCATTAAAAGATATGACCGAAAGAAGGAATATATGACAAAAGCGGCCAGCTACTTGCTGACCGCCCCTTTTTTATTTACTTAATAAATTATTTAAGAACAATTCTGCTCTGTTCAATGCACTCAATACCATTTGCTGTGCAAATTGCATAAGTTGCATCAATACCATCAACTGCAGCGTCGCCGTCACAGTCAGCAGCCATTAAGAAGTAAACATTTGTGATTTTTTCATCTGCAGCGGCTACTGCACAGAAAGTGTCGATATCATTTTCATCAACTAAACCATCGCCATTTACATCACCATAAAGGATAACTGTAAGCTTTTCATATACCTTGCCAGTAAGCTTTGATGTGT
>JAZUGZ010000097.1:0-1743 GCA_045641425.1 Candidatus Fimenecus sp. | reverse complement strand
GAACTTTTTACCCTTTTGCATGTGGTACATTATTTGGTCACAAATAAATTTGCCCTCACCATACTCATCATCAAGAGTATTAAGAAGAATTTTCTCGCCCTCGCCATTATTAGTCCAAAGCTCTTTGCCTTTTCTTTGCTCATTATGAGAAATAACAGCATTAGCACCGTCAAGAATATTTTGTGTCGAGCGATAGTTTTGCTCAAGCCTAATTACTTTTGCATTTTTGAAATTCTTTTCGAAACTTAAAATGTTCTCAATAGTAGCACCGCGGAATTTATAAATACTTTGGTCATCATCGCCGACAACACAAATGTTGTTATAACCCTCAGAAAGAAGCTTTGTAAGAACAAATTGTGCATGGTTAGTGTCCTGATATTCGTCAACTAAAACATACTTAAATTTGCTTTGATAATACTCTCTAACTTCTTTATGATTTTCTAAAAGCTTAATGGTATTAACAATAATATCGTCAAAGTCCATAGCGTCGGCATTTTTAAGAAGCTTTTGATATTTTTCATAAGCTTCAGCAATTTGCTTTTCGCCAAAATTTCCACTACTTAATGAAGAATATTCTTCAGGCGAAACAAGCATATCTTTAGCATTACTAATCTTATTAAGAATAGTCTTATGTGGCAAGAATTTATCGTCAATGTTAAGAAGTCTTTGAACTTCTTTCATAACTCGTTTGCTATCGTCACTATCATAAATAGTAAAATGCTTACTGTAACCTAAAAGCTCAGCATTTTTACGCAAAATACGAACACAAATTGAATGGAAAGTACCTGCCCAAACATCATTACCAGACTCGCCAAGCATTAAATTAAGTCGGTCTTTAAGCTCGTTAGCTGCTTTATTTGTAAATGTAAATGCAAGAATTTCCCAAGGGGCTGGAGCATCAACTCTTAAAAGATATTTAATTTCATCATATACAGAAGTGTCACCATCTAAATATCTTTTAAGATTATCTATGGTGTTATCATTTATGTAGCCATAAATTTCAGAGCTTTTATATGCGTTACCATATTTAATTAAATATGCGATTCTATTAACAAGTACAGTTGTTTTTCCACTACCTGCACCTGCAAGAATTAAAAGCGGCTCATTGACGGATAAAACCGCATTGAGCTGCATTTCGTTCATTCTATTAAATTCTTTAAGTATTATTTCTTTTCTTAATTCGAGAATTTGGGAATTCATTTATTATCTCCTACATCAAAAAGACTGTTTCCGTGACAATCAATACTAACAATAAGTGGAAATTCATTAAACATAAGTCTTTTAACTGACTCACAACCTAAATCTTCAAATGCAATAACCTCGCACTTGGTAATGCACTTTGAAGCAACAGCACCAGCGCCACCAACAGCACAAAAATACACTGCTTTATTTCTAATAATAGCATCAACAACTTCCTTACTTCTTGGGCCTTTACCAATCATAGAATAAAGACCTAAATCAAGAAATTCAGGAGCAAATTTGTCCATTCTGCTTGAAGTTGTAGGGCCACAAGAACCTATTGCAAGGCCTTCAGGAGTTGGGGTTGGACCAGCGTAATAGATAGAAGCACCGTTTAAGTCATAAGGCAATTCTTTACCCTCGTCAATAAGTGCTTTGATTCTTTTGTGTGCAGCATCACGAGAAGTGTAAACAGTACCAGAAAGAAGTACTGTATCCCCTGCACGAAGTTTTTCAGCATATTCTTTAATTTCTTTAGTGTTAATTTTATACTCAGCCATTGTT
>JAZUGZ010000096.1:0-1962 GCA_045641425.1 Candidatus Fimenecus sp. | reverse complement strand
GAAAGTGGCTCTTGCAAGCTTTTTGAAAGCTCGCTAAGCGACATATCAGGATTTTCAAAACGAATTTTTGCAATTTCTTGAAGCTCTAATGGAAGCCTTGAAATTCCTATTGAATTTTTAATTTTTCTAATAGCATCAATCTGCTTTGTTGCAGCACCAACCGTTTTGTCAAGATTAGCATTTTCAAAATTCAGCTTTCGATTGACGTTATTTCGCATATCTTTATACATTTTAACACCCATTACATTAAGGCTGGAATTAACAGCACCCATTACTGTTAAAATGTCTTCTATGGCTTCACTGCCCTTAAAATACATTACATAATTTGAATTACGCTGAATTATTTTAGGCTCAAGCTCTTTTTCAAATTCTTCAAATTGTGAAATAAACAGAGCCAAGTCTTTAATAAGATTTTTATATGGTAAAACAAATTCTAAATGATAACGTTTATTGGGGTCATTAACTGTGCCACACAAAAGAAATGCTCCACGAAGAAACGAAGCTTTGCAACAATCGTTAGCAATATTTGCGTAATTTACACGCATTGTACGGCTTTTTTCATCATAGCCAAATGTGTGCATAATCTTAGCTCTATCTTCAGCATTTGTAATTTCAATATGAATTTTACCCGCATCTGATTTTGAGCTACTTGCATTTACTTTGCAAACCTTATTAAGTACATCAACATAAGTTTTAGCAATATTACTATGCTCAGTTAATATTGAAATCTCTCTAAACGAAAAACTTCTTGAGCAAAGCAACATACCATAACAAAATGCATGTAAGCAACAGCTATTTTCAGTTTCAACCGAAAGTAATTCAGTTTTTACATCTGCTGAAAATGACATAATCTTACCTATTTATATCACGGTGATAAACCGATGCATTATAACCCTTTTCTTTTATATTTTTACCAATAAGTTCAGCAAAAACAACTGAACGATGCTTACCACCAGTACAGCCAACTGAAACAGTTAACTGGCTTTTACCCTCTGTTCTATAAAGCGGTAAAAGGTAATTCAATAAATCCTGAAGTTTTGGAACAAGCCCACGGGATTGGTCAAATTTCATAACATAATCACGTACTTCAGCTTCAAGACCAGTGTGATTTTTAAGTTCAGGAATATAAAACGGATTTGGTAAACACCTTACATCAAAAACAAGGTCTGAATCTTTAGGGATTCCATACTTAAAGCCAAATGACACAACATTTATTTTTATTGAATCAGTAACATTTTCAAGAAAAAGTTCAGCAACTCTTTCTTTAAGCTGAGAATTAGTCATAAGCGAAGTGTCAATAACAAAATCTGCAATATTTCGAGCTTTTTTAAGCATATCACGCTCATTGTTAATTACTTCACTAAGTTCTTTTGAAGAGTCGTCATTTTGAAGTGGGTGTTTACGTCTTGTTTCTTGATAACGTCTTGCAAGAACATCATTGTCAGCATCTATAAACAATATTTTATATTGAATTTTCATAGACTTTAGTTCTTCAAGGGCGTTAAAAAGACTTGAAAACGAATCGCCAAGGCGAATATCAGCAACAAATGCAACCTTTTCTCTTGCTTCTGTTGAATCAGTAAGAATTTTTACAAATGTAGGTATTAACTGTGGAGTCATATTATCAACACAAAAGAATCCAATATCTTCAAGTGTGTCAATTGTTCTTGACTTACCAGCACCGGACATACCAGTTACAATTACAAGTTGCATAACTATTCCCCTTTCACTTCGTCACAAAATTTATTTTCCTAAAATTTTAACCTCTGTTTCAAGATGAACTCCGTGTTTTTCAAAAACTGCATCTTGAACGAACTTAATTAAATCTAAAATATCAGCTGTAAGCACATCAAAAGAACCACATATTACAAAAAACCAAAAAGAAGTAACATCGGCAAAAGCAAAAAATATTGTTGGTTCGATGAGTGAAAACGGAATTTTTGCCAATTGCTCAGAAGTAAA
>JAZUGZ010000095.1:0-9659 GCA_045641425.1 Candidatus Fimenecus sp. | reverse complement strand
TTATTCATCTTGACAATGGCGAAATGAATTATGCTATGTCTATTCTCAAGTCAGCAGATGGCGATGGTAGTTCTTGCCAGAGATATACATACGCTTATTCAAGTCCACTTAACGGTAAAGCAAAATTCATTCATACTTATAAGTGTGATGGCAATCCACTCCCAAGCTTTGAGGGAGAACCAAAAACTATTGAGCTTCCTGATATGGATATTGATGCTCTTACAGATTTAATTTGGTCAAATCTTAATGAAGACAATAAGGTTTCTTTATTTGTAAGATATATCGACATTGAAACTGGAAAATACGACTCAAGAATCGTTAATAAAAACAAGTGAGGTAACAAAATGAAAGAATTTGAACTTAAATATGGCTGTAACCCAAATCAAAAGCCGTCTAAGATTTATATGGATGATGGAAGTGATCTTCCAATCGAAATCCTTTGTGGCAGACCAGGTTATATCAATTTCCTTGATGCTTTCAATTCTTGGCAGTTAGTAAAGGAGCTTAAAGAAGCACTTGGACTTCCTGCAGTTACTTCATTTAAGCATGTTAGCCCAACTTCTGCAGCAGTTGGTATAAAACTTTCTGATACTCTTAAAAAGGCTTGCTTTGTTGATGATATTGAAGGTCTTGATGATTCTCCACTTGCTTGTGCATATGCTCGTGCAAGAGGTACAGACAGAATGTGCTCATTTGGTGACTGGGTAGCACTTTCAGATGTATGTGATGTTACAACAGCTAAAATGATTAAAAGAGAAGTTTCTGACGGTGTTATCGCTCCAGGTTATGAGCCAGAAGCACTTGAAATTCTTAAATCAAAGAGAAAAGGTAACTACAATATCGTAAAAATCGATCCTAACTATGTTCCAGCTCCACAAGAGCATAAACAAGTATTTGGTATTACTTTTGAGCAGGGTAGAAACAATTTTGAAATCAATAAAGAATTGCTTTCAAATATCGTTACAGCAAATAAGGAAATGCCAGAATCAGCAGTTCGTGATTTGATAGTTGCTCTTATTACTCTTAAATATACACAGTCAAATTCAGTTTGCTATGCTGTTGACGGTCAGGCAATCGGTGTTGGTGCTGGTCAGCAGTCAAGAATCCATTGTACTCGTCTTGCTGGTACAAAGGCTGACACTTGGTTCTTAAGACAGGCAGATAAAGTAATTAACCTTCCGTTCCGTGAGGACATTGGCAGACCTGATAGAGATAATGTAATTGATGGTTATATTAACCAGAATGAAGAAGATGTTTGCGCTGACGGTAACTGGCAGAAATACTTCACAACTCGTCCTGAACCATTCACCAAAGAAGAACAGGCAGCTTATCTTGCTACTAAAGACAATGTTGCTCTTGGTTCTGACGCATTCTTCCCATTCTCAGATAATATTGAAAGAGCATATCGCTCAGGTGTTAAATATATAGCTGAACCAGGCGGCTCAATTCGTGATGATGTTGTTATTGAATGTGCTGATAAGTACAATATGTCAATGGCATTTACTGGTATGAGATTATTCCATCATTAAGAGGTAAATATAATGAAAATAATGGTTGTCGGTGGTGGCGGTAGAGAACACGCTATCATTAAAAAAATCAAAGAAAATAAAGGGGTCACTGAAATCTTTGCTTTACCTGGTAATGGTGGTATGGCAAAAGATGCAACTCTTGTTAATATTGGTGCAACTGATATTGAAAATATCGTTAAATTTGCAGTAGAAAATAGCATTGATTATGCTGTTGTTGCACCGGATGATCCGCTCGTTTTAGGCTGTGTTGATGCACTTGAAGAAAAGGGTATTCCTTGCTTTGGCCCAAAAGCGAATGCAGCTATCATTGAGGGTAGTAAGGTATTCTCAAAGGATCTTATGAAAAAATACAACATTCCAACAGCTACTTATGAAGTATTTTCGGATGCTGATAAGGCTTTAGAATACGTTGAAACTTGTCCAATCCCAACAGTTGTTAAGGCTGATGGTCTTGCACTCGGTAAGGGTGTTATTATCGCAATGACAAGAGATGAAGCTAAAGATGCTGTCGTTTCAATTATGAAAGATAAGCAGTTCGGTAAGAGTGGCGATAATATCGTTATTGAAGAATTTTTGACAGGTCCTGAGGTTTCAGTTCTTTCATTTACTGATGGTAATGTTGTAGTTCCTATGATTTCATCAATGGACCACAAACGTGCAGGAGATAACGATACTGGTCTTAATACTGGCGGTATGGGAACAGTTGCTCCAAACCCATATTACACTAAGGCTGTTGCTGACGAATGTATGGAAAAGATTTTCTTACCAACAATTCGTGCAATGAAGGCAGAAAATAGAACATTCAAAGGTTGCCTTTACTTTGGCCTTATGATTACACCAAATGGCCCTAAGGTAATTGAATATAACTGTCGCTTTGGCGACCCTGAAACACAGGTTGTTCTTCCACTTTTAGAAAGTGATTTGTTGACAGTTATGCAAGCTGTTACAAACGAAACACTCGCAAGCACAGAAGTAAAATTTGCTAATAAAAATGCGTGTTGTGTAATTATGGCTTCTGAAGGCTATCCTGTTAAATATGAAAAGGGATACGAAATTACAATTCCAGAAGAATTAGAAGATAATGTATTTGTTGCTGGTGCAAAGCTCGAAGACGGCAAGCTTTTAACAAATGGCGGTCGTGTTCTTGGCGTTACAACAGTTAAAGAAACACTCGCAGATGCAATTAAGGCATCTTACGAAGCGGTAGATAAAATTCATTTTGGTAATGCTTATTTCCGTCATGATATTGGTCAAAAAGCATTAAATTGCAAGGAGGTATAAGGACTTGGTTTACAGAATTTTTGTTGAAAAGAAAAAAGAACTCGCAAACGAAGCAAAAGCATTATTAAATGATGCTAAAAATCTTCTTGGAATTAAAAATCTTGAAGATGTTAGAATTATAAATCGCTATGATGCTGAAAATATCACAGAAGAGCTTTTTGATTATGCTGTAAAAACAGTATTTTCAGAGCCACAGCTTGATATTGCAACAAGCGATATTGACACTAAAGATGCTACAGTATTTGCAGTAGAATATCTCCCAGGTCAATTTGATCAAAGAGCTGACTCAGCAGCACAATGTATTCAGATTATTTCACAAGGCGAAAGACCATTAGTTCGTTCTGCTAAGGTTTATGTGCTTTATGGTGCACTTTCAAGTGATGATATTGCAGAAATTAAAAAGTATGTAATCAACCCAGTTGAAGCAAGAGAGGCTGCACTCGAAAAGCCTGAAACATTAAAAGTTAATTATGATATTCCAACAACAGTTAAGACTCTCGATGGCTTTAATGCTTATAATGAAGCTGAACTTGAAAAGCTCGTTGAAGATTTTGGCCTTGCTATGGATAAGGATGATATTAAGTTCTGTCAGGACTATTTCAAGACAGAAGATAGAGACCCAACTCTTACAGAAATTCGTATGATTGATACTTATTGGTCAGACCATTGCCGTCATACAACCTTCTTAACAGTTATCGATGATGCAAAATTCGAAGATGAACTTTTACAGAGTGCTTTTGATGATTATATGGCTGTTCGTAAGGAGCTTGGCAGAACTAAGCCTATCTGCCTTATGGATTTAGCTACAGTTGCTGTTAAATATCTTAAAGTAAATGGCAAACTTCCAAAGCTTGATGAATCAGAAGAAATCAATGCTTGTACAGTTAAAATTGAAATTGAAGTTGATGGTGTAAAAGAGCCTTGGCTTCTTCTCTTTAAGAACGAAACACACAACCACCCAACTGAAATTGAACCATTCGGTGGTGCGGCTACTTGTATTGGTGGTGCAATTCGTGACCCACTTTCAGGTAGAAGTTATGTTTACGGTGCAATGCGTGTTACTGGTGCGGCAGACCCAACAGTTCCAGTAAGCGAAACAATTCCTGGTAAGCTTCCACAGAGAAAACTTGTTACAACTGCAGCCGCTGGTTATTCTTCTTATGGTAACCAAATCGGTCTTGCAACTGGTATTGTTGATGAAATTTACCACCCTGGCTATGCGGCAAAGAGAATGGAAATTGGTGCAGTTATTGCAGCAGCTCCAGCTGAAAATGTTCGCCGTGAAGTTCCAGATCCAGGCGACATCGTTATTCTTCTTGGTGGTAGAACTGGTCGTGATGGTATCGGTGGTGCTACTGGTTCATCAAAGGCTCACAATGCACATTCAGTTGAAACCTGTGGTGCTGAAGTTCAAAAGGGTAATGCACCAGAGGAAAGAAAACTCCAGAGATTATTTAGAAATAAAGAAGCTTGTCTTATGATTAAGCGTTGTAATGACTTTGGTGCTGGCGGTGTTTCAGTTGCTATCGGCGAGCTTGCAGATGGTCTTGATATTGACCTTAATGCAGTGCCAAAGAAATATGATGGTCTTGATGGTACAGAGCTTGCAATTTCCGAGTCCCAAGAAAGAATGGCAGTGGTAGTTGAAAAGGAAAATGTTAATGCATTCCTTAAGCTTGCTGAAAAAGAAAACCTTGAAGCAACTCCAGTTGCTGTTGTTAAGGCTGATCCTCGTCTTACAATGACTTGGAACGGAGTAAAAATCGTTGACATCAGCCGTGAATTCTTAAATTCAAATGGTGCCGATAAGCATATTACAATTACACCTGAAAAGCCAAAGGCTTATGATAAGAAAATCGAAGGCAACTTTGCTGACAATATTAAAGCAGTAGCTTCTGACCTTAATATTTGCTCAAAGAGAGGTCTTTCAGAAAGATTTGACTCAACAATTGGTGCAGGTACTGTTCTTATGCCATTTGGTGGTAAGAATCAGAGAACACCAATTCAGGCTATGGTACAAAAAGTTAGTGTTGAAAAGAAGCATACTGACGATTGTTCACTTATGGCTTGGGGCTACAACCCATTCATTATGGAAAAGAGCCCATATCACGGTGCATATCTTGCAGTTGTCGAATCAGTTTGTAAGCTTATTGCAACTGGTGCAAAATTTGAAGATGTTTACCTTACATTCCAGGAATATTTTGAAAAGCCTGGTCAGGACGGTAAGCGTTGGGGTAAGCCGCTTGCAGCACTTCTTGGTGCATTTGAAGCACAGAAAGACTTGCAAATCGGTTCAATCGGTGGTAAAGACTCAATGAGTGGTTCGTTTGAAGATTTAGATGTTCCACCAACACTTGTATCATTTGCTGTAACAACAGAAAAGACTCAAGACATTGTTTCTCCTGAATTCAAAAAGGCTTCAAACAAAGTAGTAATTATAAAGACGGAGAAAGATGAAAATGGTCTTCCAAAGACAGACTCACTTCTTAAGGTGTTCGCTAAAGTTAACGAGCTTATGAAGAGCGGTAAAGCTGTTGCTTGCTACACTCCTGGTCTTGGTGGTGTTGCAGAAGCAGTTATGAAAATGTGCTTAGGTAACGGCTTCGGCTTTAAGTTTAATGATAAACTTTCACTTGATGATATCTTTGGTTACAATTATGCATCATTCATTCTTGAAATCACAGATGCAGAAGATTTAGATGTTATCGGTGAAGTTACAGAAAAAACAACAATGGCTTATGCAAACGAAACAGTAGATATGGCTGAGATTTCAGATCTTTACGAAAGCAAACTTGAAAAGGTTTACTCTTGCAACATTACAAAAGATGTTAAGACAATTGAAAACTTTAACTTCAAAGCAGAGTCTTATCCAGCACCATCAATTAAATGTGCAAAGCCAAAAGTTCTTATTCCAGCATTCCCAGGCACAAACTGTGAATTTGATACTGCAAAGGCAGTTCGTGATGCTGGTGCAGAGCCAGAAATCATCGTTATTAAGAATTTGACATCATCTACCATTGGGGCAAGTGTTGAAGAATTTGCAACAAAGCTTAAAGATGCACAAATGATTTTCATTTCAGGTGGTTTCTCAGGCGGTGATGAACCAGAGGGTAGTGCTAAGTTTATTACAGCATTCTTCCGTAATGCAGCTATTAAAGAGGGAGTAACTGATCTCCTCGAAAACAGAGATGGTCTTATGTGCGCTATCTGTAACGGCTTGCAGGCACTTATCAAGCTTGGCCTTGTGCCTTATGGTAAGATTATTGACACTGACGAAAATTGTCCAACTCTTTCATTTAATACAATTGCACGCCACCAGTCAAAGATTGTTAGAACAAGAATTGCATCTAATAAATCTCCTTGGCTTTCACTTACAAATGTTGGCGATGTTTATTCAGTGCCGATTTCACACGGTGAGGGCAGATTCTTAGCATCAGAAGAGCTTATTAGAAAGCTTGCAGCTAATGGTCAAATTGCAACTCAGTATGTTGACCTTCAGGGTAATGCAACAAATGATGTTCAGTTTAACCCTAACGATTCAATGTTCGCTATTGAAGGTATCACTTCTCCGGATGGTCGTGTATTCGGTAAGATGGGACACAGCGAACGTGTTGGTGCAGGACTTTATATGAATGTTCCTGGTAACTATGATATTAAGATGTTTGAAGCTGCTGTTAAGTACTTCAAATAATATCTAAAAAAATATTAAAAGTAGCTACATTTTTCTTTGGAAATTTATGTAGCTACTTGTTTTTTATAAAGAAATAGTATATACTATATTAGTTATCGAACAAATGTTTTAGAAATGAGGTTTAAGCTATGGACAAGTTTGTTTTACATTCAAATTATAAGCCGATGGGCGACCAGCCAGCAGCTATTGAAATGCTTGTAAATGGCTTAAATAATGGTGCTAATGAGCAAGTGTTACTCGGTGTTACCGGTAGCGGTAAAACCTTTACGATGGCCAATATAATTGAAAAAGTTAATAGACCAACACTCGTTTTAGCACATAATAAAACACTTGCTGCCCAGCTTTGCTCAGAATTTAAAGAGTTTTTCCCTGAAAATGCTGTTGAGTACTTTGTATCATATTACGATTACTATCAGCCTGAAGCTTATATAGCTACTACTGACACTTATATTGAAAAGGATTCTTCAATCAATGATGAAATTGATAAGCTCCGTCACTCTGCAACTTCAGCTCTTTCCGAAAGGCGAGATGTAATAATAGTTGCCAGTGTTTCGTGTATTTATTCACTTGGTGACCCAATTGATTACCGAAATATGGTGCTTTCACTTCGTACTGGTATGGAGATTTCTCGTGATGATGTAATCAAAAAGCTCGTTTCTATGCAATACGAAAGAAATGATATTAACTTTATTCGTAATAAGTTTAGAGTAAAAGGGGATATTGTTGAAATTTTCCCAGTTTATTCAAATGATACTGCTGTTAGAATTGAGTTTTTTGGGGATGAGGTTGATAGAATTTCTGAAGTAAATCCATTAACTGGTGCTGTTAAAAATGTTGTGTCACATGTTGCAGTTTACCCAGCTTCTCACTATGTAATTTCGCCTGGTAAGCTCCAAAAATCACTTAAACAGATTAGTGAAGAAATGGAGCAAACTGTTGCAAACTTTGAAAAACAAGGTAAACTAATTGAAGCACAAAGAATAAGACAGAGAACTGAGTATGATATGGAAATGCTTCGTGAAACCGGTTTCTGTAAGGGTATTGAAAACTATTCTGCGGTAATGTCAGGTAGAAAACCTGGCGACCCACCATTTACACTTTTAGATTATTTCCCAGATGATTTTGTATTGTTTGTTGACGAGTCCCATGTTACAATGCCACAAGTTAGAGCAATGTATGGTGGCGACCGCTCAAGAAAAGATAGCCTTATAAATTTTGGCTTCCGTCTTCCATCTGCATACGATAACAGACCATTAACATTTGACGAGTTTTATGGTAAAGTCGGTCAAAAAATATTTGTTAGTGCTACTCCAGGTCCTTTTGAAATGGAAAAAAGTATAGCAGTTGCTGAGCAAGTTATTAGGCCAACTGGTCTTCTTGATCCTGAAATTGAAGTAAGACCAACCGATGGTCAAATTGATGACCTTATATCTGAAATTAATATCCGTGTTGAAAAGAAAGAGCGAGTTTTAGTTACAACTCTTACTAAGAAAATGGCTGAAGATTTAACTGATTATCTTTCACATCACGGAATTAAAGTAAAATATATGCACTATGACATTGATACTATCGAGCGAATGGAACTAATTCGTGATTTGCGACTCGGTGAGTACGATGTTCTTGTTGGAATTAACCTTTTAAGAGAGGGTCTTGATATTCCTGAAGTTTCACTTATTGCGATTCTTGATGCTGACAAAGAAGGATTTCTTCGTTCTGAAACATCGCTTATTCAGATTGTTGGTCGTGCCGCACGAAATGAGCACGGTAGAGTTATAATGTATGCTGATTCAGTAACTCCATCAATAGAAAAAGCAATTTCTGAAACTTATAGAAGACGAGAAAAGCAAATTGCCTATAATGAAGCAAACGGAATTGTTCCAAAGACAATAGTTAAAGATGTTCGTGATATTCTTGAAATATCAAAGAAAGATAAGTCAGGCAAACGAATGTCTTATAACGAGAAGCAAAAACTTATTGCTGTTCTTACTGAAGAAATGAAGGCTGCCGCTAAAATTCTTGAATTTGAACATGCGGCTTATTTAAGAGATAAAATTGAAAAGTTAAAATCAGAAAAATAATGGTGAAATAATGAGTATTGATAAAATTATAATTAAGGGTGCAAAAGAAAATAACCTTAAAAATATTGATGTTGAAATACCAAGAGATAAACTTGTTGTATTTACCGGTCTTTCAGGCTCTGGTAAATCATCTCTTGCGTTTGATACAATTTATGCTGAGGGTCAAAGGCGCTATATTGAGTCCCTTTCTTCGTATGCTCGAATGTTTTTAGGACAAATGGACAAGCCTAATGTTGAGCCAATTGAAGGGCTTTCTCCAGCTATTTCTATTGACCAAAAAACAACATCTAAAAACCCTCGTTCTACTGTTGGTACAGTAACTGAAATTTACGACTATTTAAGACTTCTTTTTGCTCGAATTGGTGTTCCTCATTGTCCGGTTTGTGGTCGTGAGATTAAGCAACAAACAGTTGACCAAATTGTAGATACAGTTCTTGAATTTCCAGAAGGTACTAAAATTCAGATTCTTGCACCAATAGTTAGAGCTAAAAAAGGTGAGCATGTAAAAGAGCTTCGAGCTGCCGCTAAAGCTGGCTTTGTTCGTGCTAGAATTGACGGCGAGCTTTACGACCTTTCTGATGAAATCAAGCTCAAAAAGACAAATAAACATAACATTGAAATTATTGTTGACCGACTTGTTATTAAAGAAGAAATTCGTTCTCGTCTTGCTGACTCAATTGAAACAGCAACAAAAGAGTCAGACGGAAATGTTATAATTGATGTAATAGGCGATAAAGAATATCTTTATTCTCTAAATTTTGCTTGTCCTGAACACGGTGTTAGCATTGACGAGCTTTCTCCGAGAATGTTTTCTTTCAATAATCCATTCGGTGCTTGTCCTAAATGTTCAGGCCTTGGAGTTTTCTTAAAGGTAAATCCTGACCTTATTATGCCAAATAAAAACCTATCAATTGCTGATGGTGCAATTTGTGGCAGTGGTTGGAGCAAGGCTGATGCTGGCTCTATTGCCGAAATGTATTATAAAGCACTTGGTAAAAAGTATGGCTTTACTCTTAACACTCCACTTAAAGAGATTTCTAAAGAGGGTATGAACGCTCTTCTTTATGGTACTGATGAAGA
>JAZUGZ010000094.1:0-1601 GCA_045641425.1 Candidatus Fimenecus sp. | reverse complement strand
AATCTTATCTGAGAAAGTAATCTCTTCAAGCTCTTTTTGAGCATTTTCAAAATACTCTAAAACCGCTTCTTCATTTTCGCCATATTTCTTAAATATAGTTTCTAAAAGATTAAGTCTTTCTTCAATTATATCAAGCTCTTTTGGATCAATATCAGCAGAATACAAAAAGCTATTAAGCTCTGAAGCACAGTCAGATAAAGAGTAAGCAATATCGGTCAAAGTTTCGGAAACATTTTTAAGTGTATCGTCATAATCAGCCGCTTTTTGAAGTGAATTTGATGCAAAATTGAGAAGTGTTGAAGCACCATTTTCTCCATCTTCGCCATCAATTGACTTTAAGGCAGAACTAACTAATTCAATAAGCGATTCCGCATTCTGTAAAAAATTTCTTCTTTTAATAAGCTCTTGGTACTCGCCAATCTTAATGTCAGCGGCTTCAATTTCTTCGGTTTGGTAAGTAAGAATATCAATTTTACGAGCTTTTTCAGCTTCGTTGTTTATGAAAGATTTATATTTTCTCTCGGCTTCTTTATAAGAATTGAATTCTAAAATATATTGCTCTTTGATTTGCTCGTTTCCCGCAAAAGCATCAATATATGAAACATGATGTTCTTCATTTAATAGATTATGATTATCAAGCTGACCGTGAATATTAATAAGGGTTTGCCCTAATTTCTTTAGCATTGTAACAGTGACAGACTGACCATTAACCTTGCATACATTTTTGCCGTCAGCATACATTTTTCGAGTGATTAAAAGTGAATTGTCTTCTTCAGGTTCAACGCCTATTTCAATAAGCGTATTTTTTACTATTGAATTTATATCTTCAAACATTGCAGAAACTTCTGCAAAATCACTGCCAGTTCTAATAAGCTCTCTTGAAGTTCTTTCGCCTAAAACTGCATTTATTGCATCAATAATAATTGATTTACCAGCGCCAGTTTCGCCAGTAAGCACATTAAGACCGTTACCTAAATCAATAACAGCCTCTTTGATTATTGCAATATTGCTAATTTTAAGATTTGAAAGCATAGAATCAGTCCTTAAGCATCGACAAAATTACATTACGGTTAATTTCTGCATTTTCAATTGAATCGCAAGCTATGAAAATTGTGTCGTCCCCTGCAATAGCACCGACTAAACCTTTCATATGTGCATTTTCAATAGCAACACAAGCAGCGTTTGCAGTACCAACATAACATTTTACAACAACTATGTTCATAGCAAGTTCAACTGAAAGAACAGAACGTGAGAAAATCATAGCAAAGTTATTATGTGTTTCGCTTTTGCTTACTACATATCGTGTTTCGTTCTTACCAAAATGCTCTTTAACAAGCTTTAAATCTTTAATATCTCTTGAAATAGTTGCTTGAGTTACTTTATAACCATTACTTTCAAGCATTTTGATTATTTCGTCTTGAGTTGAAACGTTATTATTTTCAATGTAATCAATTATAAGTTTTTGTCTGTCTCTTTTCATTTGTTAGTTCTCCTTTGAGTGAGTTTTATATTCAATACGTCAAAGAATTCGTCTGATTTAATTCTGATAAATTCAGCTGAAATGTCAGATTTTTGTATTATTACTTTTGCACCTTCAGGCA
>JAZUGZ010000093.1:0-9117 GCA_045641425.1 Candidatus Fimenecus sp. | reverse complement strand
AGCCTTAACTCATGTAACACCTGAAAGAGCCATAATTGCCTTTTCGGTGTGTGCTTCACAATGACGGCACATCATACCTTTTACTGTAATTTCCATTGTAGTTTCCTCCTTTGTAGGTTTAATATTTATTAGTTTTTTGTCGCCAATGGCATTTTTAACTTTTTTGTCGTGTTTATTGCTTCTAATCTTTAATAGATTAAGTCTTAATGCATTACTTACAACACAAAAACTTGAAAGGCTCATTGCCGCTGCACCGAACATAGGGTTAAGTGTCCAGCCGAAAATTGGTATCCAAACACCAGCCGCAAGTGGAATGCCTATGCAGTTGTAGAAAAATGCCCAGAATAAATTTTCGTGGATATTTTTAAGTGTCGCACGGCTAATTCTAATAGCGGCAACAGCATCTAAAAGACTACTCTTCATAAGAACAATGTCAGCGGCATCAATAGCTATGTCAGTGCCAGCACCAATGGCAATACCTGTGTCAGCTCTTGTAAGGGCAGGGGCATCGTTAATTCCGTCGCCAACCATTATAACTTTACCGTGAGTTTGAAGCTCTTTAATAACCTCTTCCTTGCCACTTGGTAGCACCCCTGCAATAACCTCATCTACTCCAGCCTCTTTACCAATTGCATTTGCGGTTTTTTCATTGTCGCCAGTAAGCATACAAACGTGAAGTCCCATATTTTTAAGCTCTTTAATTGCTTTTTCAGAGTCCTCTTTAATAACATCAGCCACAGCTATAATTCCTAAAAATTCATTACCTTTTGCAAAGAAAAGGGGAGTCATACCCTTATTTGCAAGTTGACTTGCTTTAGCTTTGTGTTCAGCTGAAATATTAACTTGATTTTTTATAAAGTTAAGGTTACCCGCAAAACATTTTTGTCCATTGATTGTAGCAGTAACACCACTACCACTCTTTGTTTCAAAATCAGTTGTTTCAAGAGAATTTACATTGTTTTCATTTGCGTAATCTGTAATAGCTTTTGCGAGTGGGTGCTCCGATTTTTGCTCAAGTGAAAAAGCAATTTCTAAAAGTTCAGTTTCTGTTATCCCGTTAGCAGAAATAATCTCACGAACTGTTGGCTCGCCCTTTGTAATAGTGCCAGTTTTGTCAAGAGCTACAATTTGTGCCTTGCCAAGATTTTCGAGTGAAACTGCGGTCTTGAACATTATTCCGTTTTTAGCTGAAACTCCGCTACCAACCATTATCGCAACTGGTGTTGCAAGTCCTAAAGCACAAGGGCAACTAATAACGAGTACCGAAATTGCTCTTGCAAGGGAATAGCCAAAGCTTTGACCGACTATCAGCCAAACTATCAATGTAACTGTGGCAATAGCAATTACTGTTGGCACAAAAACTCCCGAAACCTTGTCGGCAACCTTTGCAATCGGTGCTTTTGTAGCTGATGCATCACTAACCATTTTAATAATCTGTGAAAGGGTAGTGTCGCTTCCAACTCTTGTTGCCTCGCAAACTAAATAACCTGATTTATTTATAGTAGCCGCTGAAACTGTACTTCCTTTTTCTTTGTCAACTGGTATGCTCTCGCCAGTTAAGGCTGACTCGTCAACTGAAGCACTTCCGTCAATAACAATTCCGTCAACTGGTATGCTATCTCCAGATTTTACAATAAATTTGTCTCCAACTTTAACTCTTTCAATAGGAGCTTCGGTTTCTTTTCCGTCAATTAAAACTATTGCAGTTTTAGGAGCTAATTTCATAAGTCCTTTAAGAGCATCAGTAGTCTTACCCTTTGAGCGAGCTTCAAGCATTTTACCAACCGTAATGAGTGTTAAAATCATTGCCGCTGACTCAAAATAGAATTCGTGCATGTAGTGCATTACACCATTGCTGTTGCCATTCATTACAGCACCACTCATAGCAAAAAGAGCATAAACACTATAAATAAATGAAGCCGAAGAGCCAAGGGCAACTAAAGTGTCCATATTAGGTGCTTTGTGTAAAAGTCCCTTAAAGCCACTAATAAAGAATTTTTGGTTAATTACCATTATAAGCCCAGTTAAAATAAGCTGGTAAATACCCATTGCCAAATGATTATTAGCAAAAGCACTCGGTAGCCACCAATTCCACATCATGTGTCCCATTGAAACATACATAAGTGGAATTAAAAGAACTAAAGACGCAATAAGTCTTTTTTTCATTTTAGGTGTTTCTGTGTCTTTTAATTCGTCATCATAATTTGTAGATGCATTTTGAGAGTTATCTCCTTTAAGAGTAGCACCATAGCCAGCATCTGTAACCGCTTTTATAATTTCATTAGAATTTGCTGTGCCCTCAACACCCATTGAGTTAGTAAGCAAACTCACAGAGCAGGAGGTAACACCCGAAACACTATTCACGGCCTTTTCAACTCTTGCAACGCACGCTGCACAGCTCATTCCAGTTACATTATATTGTTCCATTTTTACTCCTTATTTCATAAGCTTTTGTAAAGTAGCGGTAAGTTCAGAAATTACTTCGTCATTACCATTACGAATATTGTCTGCAACGCAAGTTTTAATGTGATTTTCAAGTAAAACCTTGTTAAAACTGTTAAGAGCAGATGTAACCGCTGAAACCTGCATTAAAATATCAGTACAATATGCACCACTACTTAGCATATTTTCAATTCCACGAACTTGCCCTTCAATTCTTTTAAGGCGGTTCATTAAATCTTTAATTTCTTTTTCTTCTCTGTCCTTGTGTTTACCTGAACAGCAAGGACATTCTTCATATATTTTATTATTTTCCATATTTTTATCCTTTAATAAACTAAATTTTACGATTTTGATTATATACCCCCACGGGGTATTTGTCAACGGAAATTTTTGCAAAAAAATAAGAGCCGATTTCTCGACTCTTAAGGTTATTAAAAATTAGTCAGCATATTTTTTTCGAACTGCTTCAATTTCTTTGTTAGAACCTAAAATAATAAGCACGTCTTCATCTTGAAGTGGAAGGTCAGGCTTAGGGTTTACAATAACCTCGTCTTGTCTGCGAATACCGAGTACATTAAATCCGTAAGATTTTCTAAGGTTCAAATCCATAATTGACTTGTTTATCCAGTCAGACGGAATAACTAATTCTGTAATGCTATGTGTATCTGAAAGGTCAAGTGCATCATAGTAGTTGCCAGATGCAATTTCTTTGCCGAGTCTGAAGCCAACTTCTCTGTCAGGGTAAATAATCTTGTCAGCACCAACCTTTGTAAGAATTCTACCCTCAAAGTCGGTTGTAGCCTTTGCCATAATAAATGGCATACCCATTTCGTTAAGGTGCATAACAGTTTTAACTGAGAATTCCATATCGTGACCAACCGTAATAATTGCACCGTCAAATGATTTAATATCAAATTGTTCTAAAACTTCTTGCTTTGAAGCGTCAGCACAAATTGCTTGTGTTGTCATACCCTCAATTTCTTCAAGCTTGTGAGAGTCACGGTCAATTACAAGTAAGTCAACATCTGAATTATAAAGAGTTGAAACAAGACTTTTGCCAAACTGACCAAGTCCAATAATCATAAATTCCTTTTTGCTCATAATTTATCTCCTTAACCAACGGGTAAATTTTCTTCAGGGTACTGAATTAAGTTAACATTTTTCTTTGTATTAAAGAAAAGTGCAAGTGAAATAGGGCCAATTCGTCCTAAATACATAGTTGCTATAATAATAAGCTTTGCAGGGAGTGTAAGGCTACTCGTTAAATCACGAGTAAGACCAACTGTGCCGATTGCTGAAACAACTTCGTAAAGGCAGTCTTCAAATGCACCTGGCTGAACAGCACAAAATGCAATTAAAGATATAATCATAACCGAAAAGCTGAGCGAGAATACTGAAGTTGCTTTTCTAACTGTTTCAGCATTTATTTTGCGCTTGAAAATCTCTGTGTTATTTCTCTCTGAAATTCCAGAAAGGAAAGATGCAACTATAATCATAAATGTTGTAGTTTTAATACCACCGGCAGTACCAGAAGGTGAACCACCAATGAACATTAAAATACAGCAAACAATTACAGTGCAACGTCTAAGTCCTTCTTGTGGAATGGTACAAAAGCCAGCTGTTCTTGTTGTAACGGACTGGAAAATACTTGCAAGAAATTTACCGCCAAATGACATGTTGCCTATTGTTCTGTCGTTTGAATATTCCATAATGAAAACAATTAAAGCACCGCCAAAAATCAAAACCGTTGTCATAAATAAAACAGCCTTTGCGTAAAGTGGCATACTTTTAATAATTTTCTTAAATGTCATCTTGCCGTTTTTGTATTCTTTAATTTTGTCAATAGTCAAAAACCAAATAGGGAAGCCAATACCACCAGTTACAATAAGTGCCATTGTAATAAGGTTTACTGGTAAATTGCCTTGATAGTCTATAAGACTGTTTGGACCTAAAATATCCATACCAGCATTACAAAATGCAGAAATAGCATTAAAAATACTTTCCCAAATCCCACGAAGCCCGTGCTTTGGAATAAATACAAGCGCATAAAGAATTGCACCAATTCCCTCAACTAAAAATGTACCCTTAAAAATCTTTTTAACGAGTATGTTCATGCCTTTGTTTGTGTCAAGGTTGTAAGCGTCACGAATTAACTGACTTTCTTTCATACCCATTCTTTGACCGAGCAGTTGCATAAATAAAAGAGTGAAGCTAATAACACCAAGACCGCCAAGCTGAATTAAAACAAGAATTACAGCTTGTCCAAAATAAGACCAAGTGTAAGTCGGTACAGTTACAAGACCAGTAACGCAAACTGACGTTGTAGCGGTGAAAAGTGCATCAGACCAATTTGCCGAAACTCCACTTTGCGAAGAAATTGGTAGCATAAGTAAAAGTGTACCAACTAAAATTGCAAGTAAAAATCCACCAGCAAGAATATATGTAGTTGTAAATCTGTGCTTTCTTTTTTTGCGGTGAAGTCGCATATCTTTCTCCTAAAAATAAAATACACTTAATTATATTACAGTAAAGCTTTTTAGTCAATAAAAAGTAGGGGACAATGTAGGCATCCTCTCATAAATAATATATCTATTGAACAACTCGTAGTATTCTGCTATAATAAAATCACCAAAAGGAAAGGATGATAAAAATGGCAGAACTTAAAGAAATTTTATTTTCAAATATCCCTGCATCGGTTGCGATGATTGGATTGGTCGGCTACTTCTTCGGAATGGCTATTGTATTCGTTTTAAGCCCAATAAAAAATGCTGAAAGCTTTTCAATTAAACCAGTTGACAATGCTGGTAAAACTGAAATTCGTGTTTATTACGGCGGAATTTCATTTGCACTCGGAGCATTTTTGCTTTACTTAACTTTAGCACTTAAAACTCCAGTTTATTCACTGGTTGGCGGACTTTTCTTCGCAACAACTGTGTTTGTAACAAGAAGTATTTTTCTTTGTGTTGACAAGGGCTGGAAATGTCCATACACAAAGCTTGCAATCCCAGCAGAGGGTGGATTTGTAATTGCACTTTGGACTTGCTTTATTCTCTCAAAAGTGCTTTATAAATAATAAATTTGAGATTTTACCAAAACAAAAGCCTTGTATTTTTTAGTACAAGGCTTTTATGTTTATTATTCTTCATCAGGCTGTTGTCCGTCATGAGCGAGCCATTTGCATTCAGTTATATCCATTTTAGTAAATGTTGCCTTGAAAGATGACTCTTCTGGGCTACAAGCATAAATGCCAAAGCGGATTTCATCAGTAGCATCCCACATATGACAAACTCGCATTTGTGAGAAGTTTTTGCCATCTTCTGAACATTCAATACAGAAATCGTCTTCACGCCTGCTAAATCTGTACCACATAGACTTAATAGATGCGTCAATAGCGGTTGTTGCCCAGTCTGAATAACCGTGATTTGTTGCTACACTTCCGAGATGCTGAAATTCAGCATTTTCATACTCAATAGATGCCTTGAGCCAATTGTCACTATCAAGATACATAACAACACCGCATTGGTCAAAACGGTGTTTGCTCTGGAATTCTGTTTTAACAACAAAAGAGAAGAACTTTTCATCTGTTTTCATTTGTAGAACTGGTGCATTATCGTTCCTAAAATGGTAATATGTGCGTTGCCATAAATCTGTATGAGGACCTGTAATTATTTCAATTTTATTATCGTTAATGGTATAAGATTTTGGCTCTCTTGTCCATTGTAGTTTACTTGAGTCAAACATAAAACCCCTCCAATTATTTTATAAAACAATTATATATTTATTAGTAGCATTTTTCAATGGGATATGGCATAAAAAAAGTGGTAGAAAACTCTACCACTTAATTTATTGCTTGTTATTCCCACTCAACTGTTGCTGGTGGTTTTGAAGTTATGTCGTAAACAACTCTGTTTACGCCCTTAACTTCGTTTGTAATTCTATTTGATACCTTTGCAAGTAAATCATAAGGGATTCTTGCCCAGTCTGCTGTCATAAAGTTGTCAGTAGTAATAGCACGAAGAACAATTAACTGTTCGTAAGTTCTGTGGTCGCCCATAACGCCAACTGACTGAACACCTGGAAGAACTGCGAAAAACTGTGAAAGCTCACTTTCATAGCCAGTTTTTGCCATTTCATCACGAAATACTGCATCAGCATCTTGCAAAATTCGAACCTTTTCAGCGGTAATTTCGCCAATGATTCTAACGCCAAGACCAGGTCCCGGGAATGGCTGACGCCAAACGAGTTCGTGTGGAATACCAAGCTTTTCACCAACTTTTCTAACCTCGTCTTTGAAAAGGTCGCAAAGTGGTTCGATAATTCCCTCAAACTCAATATCGTCAGGCATCTTTACCTTGTTGTGATGGGTCTTAATAACAGCGGCATCGCCCTTACCGGACTCAATACAGTCAGGGTAAATTGTACCCTGTGCAAAGAAGCCTTTGTCGTCTTGCTTACGAATTTCGTCCCAAAATACTTTATAGAATTCTGTACCAATAATTTTTCTCTTTTCCTCTGGGTCAGTAACACCCTTAAGGCAAGAAAGGAAATGCTCTTGGCAATTAACTCTAACGAATTTCATATCGAAAAGGGAAGTGAATGTGTTTTCAACAAAGTCGCCCTCATCTTTTCTCATAAGACCTTGGTCAACGAAAACACAAGTTAACTGGTCGCCAACCGCTCTTGACAAAAGACCTGCTGCAACTGATGAGTCAACACCACCAGAAAGACCGAGAATAACTCTCTTATCGCCGATTTTTTCACGAAGCTCTGCGACAGTTCTATCAATAAAGTCGTCCATTACCCAGTCGCCTTTACATTTACAAACATTGTAAAGGAAATTGTGAAGCATTTTAAGACCATATTCACTGTGAGTAACTTCAGGGTGGAACTGAACCGCATAAATATTTTCCTTTGTATTCTGCATTGCAGCACAAGGGCAGTCATTAGTTGAGCCAATAACCTCAAAGCCTTCCGGAGCTTTTGCAATATAGTCAGTATGGCTCATCCAAACAACGCTTGTTTCAGGAATATCCTTAAAAATAAGGCTGTCTTTAACTGTAACCTCAATTTTACCATATTCAGAAACTGGAGCTGTTGCAACTTCGCCGTCACGCATCCAAGCAATAAGTTGACAGCCATAGCAAATTCCAAGAACTGGAATGCCAAGGTCTAAAATACCTTTTGTGTAGTGTGGAGATGCAGGGTCAAAAACGCTGTTAGGTCCACCAGTAAAAATAATGCCTTTGTAATTCTTCTCTTTAATCTCTTCTATTGGAGTAGTGTAGGGGAGAATTTCAGCATAAACATTGTTATCACGAACTCGGCGAGCAATAAGCTGATTGTACTGACCGCCAAAGTCCAAAACAAGTATTTTTTCCATAAAACAACCTCGTAAAATTATCTGTAAATAATTGCTTCTCTTTCAGGGCCGTTTGAAACCATATTGATTCTGTGGCCAAGTTCTTTTTCGATGAATTCAACATAAGCTTTAGCTTCAGCAGGGAGTTCATCATAATTTTTAATACCTCTAATGTCACAGTGCCAACCTTTAAGAGTTGTAAGAACTGGCTTGCACTTTTTAAGAGTAGGAGTTGTTGGGAAATCTTTTGTGATTTCGCCGTCAACTTCGTAAGCTGTGCAAACTTTAATTTCTTCAAGGTATGAAAGACAGTCAAGAGCTGTCATAACAACTTGTGTAGCACCTTGGCACTCAATACCATAGCGTGAAGCTACGCAGTCAAACCAGCCAACACGACGAGGTCTTCCGGTAGTAGCACCAAATTCGCCTTTGTCGCCACCATGAATACGAAGCTCTTGTGCCTCATCTTCATCAAGAATTTCAGAAACAAATTCGCCAGCACCAACCGCTGAAGAATAAGCCTTTGTAACTACAATAATGTCTTTGATTTCGTGTGGTGGAATACCAGCACCAACAGCACCGTAACCTGCAAGTGTTGAAGATGATGTAACCATTGGGTAAATACCAAAGTCAGGGTCTTTAAGAGTACCAAGCTGACCTTCAAGAAGAATGTTTTTACCTTCTTTAATTGCATCGTGAATAAGCTTGTGAGTATCGCAAACATAAGGAGCAATTTTCTCCTTGTATTCCATGCAAGTGTTATAAAGTTCTTCTTCTGAAAGAAGTGGCTTGTGGTAAACGTGTTCGAGTGTAAGATTTTTAAGTGTGCAGATATTCTTGATTTTAGCTTTAAGTGTTTCGTCATCAAAAAGCTCGTTTACTTGAATACCGATTTTAGCATACTTGTCTGAAAAGAATGGAGCAATACCACTCTTTGTTGAGCCAAATGCGTTTTTGCCAAGTCTTTCTTCTTCGTATGTATCAAGAAGAATGTGATAAGGCATTAAAAGCTGTGCTCTGTCTGAAACGCAAAGGTCAGGGTTAAGACCAGCTTTCTTTACGTCTTCAAGTTCGTTAATAAATTTGTTAATGTCAAGTGCGACACCATTACCAATAACGCATTTAACATTTTCGTGGCAAACACCGCTTGGCATTAAGTGTAAAGCGAATCTGCCGTGTTCGTTAATAATTGTGTGACCTGCATTTGCACCGCCCTGGAAACGAATAACAATGTCTGCCTCACTTGCAAACATATCGGTAATTTTACCTTTACCTTCGTCGCCGCAGTTAGCGCCTACAATAGCTTTTACCATAGT
>JAZUGZ010000092.1:0-5261 GCA_045641425.1 Candidatus Fimenecus sp. | reverse complement strand
GAAAGAAGAGAAGCTCAGATTCTCCCTGTACTTGCAAAGTACGGTATCTCCTCAATCGAAGAGTGCAGAGACATCTGTAATGAAAAGGGCTTTGACCCATACAAAATCGTAGAAGAAACTCAGCCAATCTGTTTTGAAAATGCTAAATGGGCATACACAGTTGGTTGCGCAATCGCAATAAAGAAGGGCTGCACAAAGGCTGCTGACGCTGCTGCTGCAATCGGTGAAGGTCTTCAGAGCTTCTGCATTCCTGGCTCTGTTGCTGCTAACCGTCAGGTTGGTCTTGGCCACGGTAACCTTGGTAAAATGCTCCTTTCTGAAGAGACAGAATGCTTCGCATTCCTTGCAGGTCACGAAAGCTTTGCAGCTGCTGAAGGTGCAATTAAAATTGCTCTTAATGCAAACAAAGTTCGTGAAAAGAAGCTTCGTGTTATTCTTAACGGTCTTGGTAAAGACGCAGCAATGATTATTTCAAGAATTAACGGCTTCACATATTGTGAAACAGAATTTGACCCATATGCTGAAGAAGTTAAGGTTGTATATGAAAAGGCATATTCAAACGGCCCTCGTGCTGAAGTTAAGTGCTATGGTGCAGACAACGTTCCAGAAGGCGTTGCAATTATGAAACTTGAAAATGTTGGTGTTTCAATTACTGGTAACTCAACTAACCCAACTCGTTTCCAGCACCCAGTTGCAGGCACATACAAGAAATGGTGTATCGAAAACGGTGTTAACTACTTCTCAGTTGCATCTGGTGGCGGTACAGGCCGTACTCTTCACCCAGACAATATGGCTGCTGGCCCATCAAGCTATGGTATGACAGATACTATGGGTCGTATGCACGGTGACGCACAGTTTGCAGGTTCTTCATCAGTTCCAGCTCACGTTGAAATGATGGGACTTATCGGCGCTGGTAACAACCCAATGGTTGGTATGACAGTTGCTTGTGCAGTTGCTGTTGAAGAGGCTATGAAATAATTAAGCTTTGAAGCTAATATAAAAAATTAACGCTCGGAATTTCTTCCGAGCGTTTTTTGTTTATTCATTTATTAGACTTTGAAAGTTTTCGTCATAATATTCTAACAAATCTTCAAGTCTTTCACCGTCAACGTAATAACCAAGTCTTACAAGTTTACCTTTATAAACAGAAGCTTCAAGGTAAATGTCTAAATTCTTGCTAACGCTAATACGGCCATTGCTTTCAATTTTTTCTCTTCCAGCCTCAGGGTCTTCTGCGTCAGTATCAAAAAAGAAAGCATAAAATATATTTTCATATGCAGGGAAAGATTTGTCACCCTTTAATTCTAACGCCGAGTTATATTCTTTACTACTTATATAATTATCACAGTCTGGTCTTTTTGATGTAAATTCAATATTTGCATATCCATTTTCATTTTGTGTGATTATGGCATATTTCTGAAAACTTTCAAAATCCAAAAGGTCTTCTGCATCTTCAATGTTACAAGTAATATATGTTTCTCTATCACTAAATTTATTATAAACAATATTAATTAGTCTAATTTTATAAATCTCACTAAATTGTTCTGAATTTGCACCTTTATTTGACTCGATTATTGCAATAGTGGGGAACAAAAGCTGAGCAAAAATGACGATTCCAAGCAAAATTGAAAGTAATTTCTTATTCATTTTCCTTTACCTCCAAATTCTCTTGCTTATTTAATTTTACTAACTTGTAGTTAATAGCAAAAAGGCAAAGACCTAAAGCAATCATTATTACGCCAACAACAAGTAAATCCATATCTTGCATTAACATAATTTGAATAATTGTTGCACTTACTGTTAAAAGTCCAACATTAACATTGAAAAAGTTTAGTTCCTTTGCACCAATTAAGAAAAGTGTTACTCCTTGAACAATTATTATTAACGAAACAATATAATAAAACAATTCATAATTAATTTCACTTAAAGTGTATGCAAAACATGGCACTAAAATTGAAATGGCAAAGAACACTGCTGTTATTAATACATATAATATTCTAATTTTGTCGCCAAAATTATTTTTAATTAGCAAAACAAAAGACACTATTGCAATTATGACAGAAGCCACCAATAAGACCATTATAAATAGGGTCATATCAGAAAAAGGCAAAAGCCCATATTGTAAAATGTCAACAAGTTTGATAACAAAAATCAATTCGCTAATAGTGGTAACAAGTGGCACAATAATTTTTACTGGCTTTGAAAGATTCCATTTGTTTTTAAACAAAAGTAAAAACAATAAACCAGCAAAAATTGGCACAAAAGAAAGCGTGTCAAATCGCTCCGCAACTATAAATGTTGTTATTGCGCACGAAATTACTGTTAACCATACTGAGTAAATATGCCTTGAATCGTCACTTTCTTTTCTATGAATAAAAGTATAACTTGCTCCAAGGGCAATAAGCACAAAAAATAAAATTGTTGACACAAAGAAATCAACAGAAGAAACAGTGTAGTCAAGAACGGCAACGAACCCGTAAATCAACACTAATATATTATAAATTGTTAATGGTGCAACAGCGTTTAAAATAAATACAATAGGCAAAACCAATATTGCATCAATTAATGTACAGGTTGCAAAGTCAGTTGGCAAAAGCAAAACTTGGTCTAAAAGTGCAACCGAGGCAATCACGCCAACCGCCCAAATTGCTGAGCTTCCCTCTCGCCAATAAACTTTGTCGTATTTCTTAATAAACGTAAAAACGGCTAACACTTGACCAACAACCATTGGCAAAACAGAAAATGCTGTTTTAATTGCAACGGGAAATTCGCTCCAATAATTAAAGAAAACAAGTACTCCACCAACGCCAACAAGCAACGATGCAAAAACGGAAAAAATTGTAATAATTATTTTTTTGGATTTTTCTTCTTTTTCTGTTTCAATTAATTTTGGCTTTTCGCCATAAATCAATTCTTCTATACTAACCGAAAGTGCCTCAGAAAGCTTTTCTAATGATTCAATATCAGGCTGAGTTCTTCCATTTTCCCAACTCGATACTGTTTGTCTTGAAACAAAAAGCAATTCTGCGAGGTCATTTTGGCTAAGCTCTTTTGCAACTCTAAATTTTTTAATAGATTTGGAAACTTTATTCATATTTCCACCTCCCACGCTTATTATATCCTACTCCAAAATAAAAGTCATTAAGTTTCGTTTAATTTTCAACGATACATTTTGTTGCTCCCAATAAAATCAAGGCTTTTTGATTACAAAGCAAAAAAGCATTGATATTTGAACAACGAATCTATATAATAGATTATAAGATATAAGTTATATATCTTCAGCAAAAAAGTAAATATTTTTTGGAGGTACTTATGAACATAGCTATTTTAACAGGTGCAACAGGCGGTATTGGATTAGAGTTTGTTGACAATTTGGTTAAAGAAGATTTTGACCAAATTTGGTGTATTGCCCGTAACGAGAAAAAACTTGACGCTCTCAAAGAGAAATATGGTGAAATAATAAGAACTTTTTCAAAAGACCTTTCATTAGAACAATCAATTCTTGATATTCAGGCAGTTTTAGATGAAGAGAAGCCAAATGTAAAAATGCTTATAAACAACGCCGGAATTGCTATAATAGGACGATTTGATGATTTTGATTTGGAAACAACAAAAAAATATATTGACCTTAATGTTAAGGCAGTCGTTATGCTTACTGAAGTCGTTATGCCTTTCATGAAAAGTGGAAGTCATATTATAAATATGTCAAGTCAGTCAAGCTTTCAGCCATTACCTTTTATTAACCTTTATGCTTCCGGAAAAGCATTTGTGCGTAGCTATTCACGAAGCTTAAATCAAGAGCTTAAGGGCTCTGGCATAAACGTTACAGCTTGCTGTCCGGGCTGGATTGATACTGAAATGTTACCTAAAGATTATAACGGCGTTAAAATTAAATATCCTGGACTTTCAAAACCTGCAGATGTAGCAAAAAAGGCATTGAAAGATGCAAAAAATGGCAAAGATATGTCTGTTTATTCACTTTTTGTAAAAGGTCAGCATGTTGCCGCAAAACTTCTCCCTCAAAAAGTTGTAATGAAATACTGGCTTTTCACTAATCGTGATGTTGTTAAAACTAAGAGATTTAAATAAGAAGGTCAAAGTGTCAAACATAACAATTAGAGCAGATGAAAAATCATCTGCTCTTTTTGTTTGTATTTTATTTGTATATATCCTTTAACCCTCTGCAATCATCTTATCAAGATATTTAACAATAAGGTCAAAGAAGTGTTCAATTCTTCGTCTGTCTTCGCTATTACCCCTACAGCACATTGAGAGTGTAAGCTCTTTTCTAACAGAGGTTACAGACAAAAGTGCATAAGGCTTGTATTTTACAGCACCGCTCATAAATCCGTCAACTGGTTCGTGGCCAGTTAAAGCTAACTTGTCAACCTCAAGAACACCAATGTTACTCATAGCAAGAAGTGGGTTAGCATAACCGATTTTAATAATTTCTTCACTTGCGGCGTGTGGCAAAACCTTGTAACCAATATTAAGAAGTGGAAGTCCGTGAAGCCCCATAAATTTGTCTTTCTTAAACTGGTTTGATGACTCAACAACAAAACCTAAGGTTTTGAAAATATTGTCATCATTATAAGGGATTTTGCATTGCATCCAAGCGGTGTGGTTAGTAACACCTTGTGTACTGTCATCTTGCAAATGCCTACGAAGGTCAATAGCGCAAGAAATTGAACAGCTTTCGTTATTGTCAAAGCCGGCAAGCTCATAAAGAGCACAAAAGTATGCTGTTAATATCATATCGTTAATTGTTGCACCGTGCTTTTTGCCGACAGTTCTAATTTCATTAAACTTTTCAACTGGAAGCTTTTTCTTTGCAATAAATGACTTATCGTGAATACTATCTTTAGTAAATGGGAATCCGTGCTCGTCTGGCGAGTTAATATTTTTGTAAAGGCTATTTGCAACCTTTTTTTCAGTTTCCGAGAAATCTCCATAAACTGAATCGTAAGATCTTGTACCAGTACGAAGGTCAGTAGGGCTAATTCCCTTTTCTGCAAAATCGTTATAATTCTTGCAAAGAGATTTTAAGAAATACTTAAAGTCGCCACCGTCCATGCACATGTGGTTTTCAACTATGCAAAGAGTAGATTTTCCGCCATATCTAAACACGGCCACTTTCATTTGAATGTCTGCTTCTGGTGGAATATATTGTGTTAAGAACTTATTTGTTTCAGCATCTAAATCTTCTTCAGCAATATCCTTAACTTCTAAAATATCGTCAATGGTATAATCCTTAACAAGCC
>JAZUGZ010000091.1:0-8393 GCA_045641425.1 Candidatus Fimenecus sp. | reverse complement strand
ATTGTTAATGATATTAGTGATACTGTAACTATTGACTACACCATTAAGCCAATCTATAACTTCAAGGCAAGTGAACATTCAAAAAGACAAGGTAAAAAAATATATTAAAAAAAGGATGAAGCAAAGCTTCATCCCTTTTGTTTATGAATAATATTTTATTTAAGTAGAGAGGTTGCGGAGAGGATTGTTTTTTCCATAGCTTCGCTACCGTATTTGTCAACCTCGGTTTTATTGCGGTCGCCGTGGGTAAGGCAACCAGCACCGCCTATGCAACCGCCAAGGCACGCCATACCCTCAATGAAGTTTGCATCAAGCACATTTTTACTCTTTTTAAGAAGTGCTGTTCGGCATTCTTCAATTCCGTCACAAACACAAGACTTAACTGTAAAGTCAATGTTTTGTTCTTTAACTGCTTCTGCTACTGCTTCTGAAAGTCCACCACTACGAGCGAAAATTCTACCAAAGTAAGAAGCGTTATCAAGCACGCCCTCGGAAAGAACTGTAATTTCAATATCTTTACTGTCAAAGAGTGCTTGTAATTCTTCAAAGGTTAAAACAGCATCAACATAAGGCTTAACTGTTTCGAGTTGTGCTTCTGCCTTTTTTGCAGTGCAAGGGCCAATGAAAACGACCTTTGCATTTCCGGTTGTATCTTTAATGTATTTTGCAAGTGCTCCCATTGGAGAAAGGTTATGAGAAATATGACTTTCGAGTTCTGGGAAGTTTTGTTTTATATATTTTACAAATGCTGGGCAACAAGAGCTTGTAAGGAAGCCTTTTTCGGCCAGCTCCTTTGACTCCATTTCCGCTACCATATCAGCACCGAGTGCCGCTTCAATAACAGTATGGAAGCCAAGCTCTTTAAGGCCAGTTACAACCTGACCGAGCTTTGCATACTTAAACTGGCTTGAAATTGACGGAGCAATTAGGGCATAGGTTTTATAATTCTTACCATTTTCGCCTGCCTTTAAGATGTCAATTACATTGAGAATATAAGACTTATCAGAAATTGCACCGAATGGGCACTGGTAAACACAAGCGCCACATTGAATACACTTATTATTATCAATAACCGCTGAATTGTCGTCTTTATCAATAGAAATTGCCTTTACCTTACAAGCATTTTGGCAAGGGCGTTTTCTATTAGAAATTGCACTATAAGGGCAAACCTTTGCACATTGACCGCACTCAACACACTTTGTTTTATCAATATGGGCTACATGGTTGTGGTCAAATGAAATAGCTCCCCTTTTGCAAACGTCCTCACACCTGTGAGCAAGGCAACCACGACAAGAGTCAGTAACCTCGTAGCCAGCGGCTGGGCATTCGTCACAAGCTATGTCGATAACTTCAATAATATTAGGATTTTCCTTATTGCCACCCATAGCAATTTTAACTCGTTCTTCTAAAATTGCTCGTTCTTTATAAACGCAACATCTCATTGTAGGGATTTTGCCAGGTACAATAGTTTTAGGAATATCAAAAACATTTTGAAGTAAAGTATCGTTCCAAGCCTGCCTTGCAACTTCTCTTAAAACTTTATATTTAAGATATTGAACCTTTGTGTCAAATTTTCTCATTTTATTACCTCTTAAAAATAACTTACCTTAATGTGCTTGCCCATAAGTTTAAGGCTCTTTGAAAGCTCTTCAACTAAATTCATTTTAATATTAAAGTTAATAGGCAAATCTGGGTTTTGGTGAGCAGGGTTAACTGCTCTGCCAACATAGAAGTTAATGTCAGTTGCCTCTTCAAATAAAAGCCTTGAAATAAGTGCCGCACCGTCTCGCTTTAAGCTCCATTTTTCGTAAAGCTCATTGTCGCCAATGTAGTCTTTAGCATATTCTACCACTTTATTGACAGTAATAACACCCTCGGTTACTAAGTCAACACCTTCAATTTGTGCTATTGGTGGAACATCTGAACGCTCAAAGTTAAGCGAAGCCACAACTGGCTTATTAAGATACTTTGCGGCAATTGAAGAAGTTGTGCCACCGCAAATAATGTGCTTACCCTCTTTTGAGAAGAAAAGGGACATCATTCGGTCGGCATCATCTCTATTAGACGGTGGGCCAAAGAGCATATTCATTGGTGTTCGTTTTCTAATTTTAACAACACAAGCAGTAGCATCGTCCCCTGGCTTTTCGCCATAGAGCTTATAGCACTCATCAACTAAAATTGTTGAAAGAGTTTTAGCAGTATAGCCTGCCGGAGCGAGTGTCTCAATAAATGCGGCAATATCTTCATATTTCCAGCCAAAGTTATATGAAATACCAATGCCGGCATGTGGGCAACCGTCACTCATAGCTACAAAAAGGTCGTCTTCTTGAAGCTTAACTCTTGACTTAAAAATCTTTTTGCCGCCAATATTAAGCTCGGTTTTTGGATATTCAGTAAACACTCCATCACGAATTAAAATTACATGTGGGTTGTCATACTGAATAATCTCGGCTGTGTCATTATTGATAATATGTATAATTGTAAATGTTGAATAAGCAACTCCACGAACTGAGCAAACCGGAAGAGTTGCGGCAATTGTGTCAACACACTCTTCAAGTGGCAAATCGGCCGCAAGCATTGTTGAAATAATCTTTGAAGTAAGTGTTGAAAGAATACTCGCTTTAACACCGCTACCGAGTCCGTCCGCTAAAACAATAACTGTTGAATTGTCGCTTTGCTCTACAACATCAATATGGTCGCCACAAAGCTGTTCACCATAGTGATTTACACTTTTGAAGCCAATTTCAGCACATAAATCATTCATCTTTAATTGACTCCTTTAATTTTGAAAGAGCAATTTTAGTTTCAGCCGCTGTTTCGCCTAAAAGTGAAGCAATTTCTTGAACAATTCTCATTTGCTTGTCAACAACCTTGTCGGCAACTTCAATTGTTTGACGGCTAATGCTCTCTTTCTTTTCTTTTTCGTTTTCTTCGTCAGTTACATCACGCATAATGCAGATAAGAAGTCTTGACTCTTTATCATAAACTACTGTTTCTTCAACATATCTGCCATATTCTGCAAGGTATTCACGCTTGTCGTAAACACCCCTACCTGAAGTTAAAACCTGCATAAATACTTGTGGGTCTAAAATACGAATAACCTGATCTCCTAAAACATCGGAGGCGGAACGGATATTCATAATTTTACGAGCGGCAGAGTTAATCTGCTGAACTTCAAGCTTTTCGTTAAGAACGATAAGTCCGTTTGGAGTATTTTTAACGATAGTATCAGAAAAGCTTTCGGCTTTATCTTTAAGGAATGGAAGGCACATTGAAGCCTCGGCTTTGCCTTGATAAATTGCAACTGCTTTTTCACGACAAGTGTTATAACCGCAAGAGCCACAGTTAAGCTCTTGAACTTCGGTGTATTTACCCATTTGATGAAGGATTTCTGTAATTTCAATTTCTGTTGGCATTTTTGCAGTTTTCTGAATAAACTCAAACTGCTTTCTGATTTTGTTTGAGTCTGGCTGGTCAACAATAAAGTCATTTTCGCCTGCGTACTCAACTACTTCAATATAATCCTTAACTGGGGAATGGTGGTTCTTTTCAATTACTGGGCCACCAATACAGCTACCAACACAAGCGGACATTTCGATAAAGCATTTATGTATTTTACCGTCTTCAATATCCTGTAGCGCTTTAACACAGTTTTCAACACCGTCTATTGCAACATAGGCATAGTCTTTTGCGTCTTGAGCCATTGTTTTAAGAACGCCACCTGTTGTTGGGAAAAGACGGGTTTTACTATTGTTATTAAATTCTTCTTTCTTTTCTAAAGTAATTCTTTCTTCTTTAAGCCAAGTTGTTAACTCTTCAAAGGTTAAAACAGCATCTACTATGCCTTTATAATGCTCTGCCTCGTCCTTTTTAGAAACGCAAGGGCCAATAAACACGCACTTTGCATTTGGAACTCGCTCTTTAATCTCTGTACAATGAGCCTGCATTGGCGACAAAACATCAGCCAAATACTGAAGCTCATTTGGGAAGTACTTTTGAATAAGCAAGTTAACTGAATGACAGCAAGATGAAATTACAATATCTCTTGTGCCGTCATTTAGCATTTTGTCATATTCGTTTTTAACTACTGTTGCACCGACTGCAGTTTCTTCTACATCAGCAAAACCGAGTTTTTTGAGAGCTTCTCTCATAGCTTCGATGCCAACACCGTCATAGTTTGCAATAAATGACGGAGCAAGGCTAACGTAAACTGGGTCGCCACTTTGTAAAAGAACTTTTACCTTTTCGGTTTCAGATGCAATTTCTTTTGCACCCTGTGGGCAAACAACAAAGCACTGACCGCAAAGAATACACTCGTTTTCGATAATGTGGGCTTGGTTACCCGAAAAACGAATAGACTTTACTGGGCAGTGACGAATACACTTATAACAGTTTTTACAGTTTGATTTTTTGAGTGTTAAAGGACTTGGCATAGTATTCCCCTCTTAAACTTTGTCTAAAATATTTGTTTTGAAGAACTCGTTAAATGCTTCAGGAGTTACACCTGTGTATGTTTCATCATCTACAATAACCGTTACTCCAACACGATTGCACTGGCCGGTACAAAAACTACCAGCCAGTGTGATTTCGGTTTCAAGATGATTTTCAGTGACAGCCTTTTGCATAAGTTCAACAATTTGCTCTGAACCTTTTAAGTGGCAAGATGAGCCAACACAAATTTGAACAATCATTTTTTACACCTTTGCTTTAATTTCGTTTTCGAAAAATTCATTTACATCATCAGGAGTTACTGAGAAAAAGTTATCGTCAACTGTAACGCAAACTCCCTGCTGACATTTACCCATGCAGAATGTTCCGCCGAGTTCTACCTTGTCGCCAAGGTTCTCTTTTGCGATTAAATGCTGAAGCTGTTCAACAACCTGACGTGAGCCTTTAATGTGGCACGATGAGCCAATACATACTGTAACTTTCATAATTTTTCTCCTTATTCGTAATCTACAACATCAACCCAAGAAAGTAAGAATTCTCTTTCTTTTTCGTTGCCCTTAACTGACTGTGAAGCAGCAACGATAGGCATCCATTTTTGAACATATTGTTTTGCTGTGTTACTCTTTTTGCAGAAAAGGTTTAAGTACTTGTCTGCATTTATAATATCGCCAGCGAGCCAGAAAAGAAGGTAAGTTCTTGCGGCATCTGCTGAAGCATTACCCTGAGTTGCGTGTGACCAGTCAATAATATATGCCTTGCCGTCATCAGTAATAATGATATTTGAAGGGTTAAAGTCGCCGTGGCAAACTTTATTGTGCTTTGGCATACCCTCAAGGCGAGTGTGAAGGTCATAACGAGTAGTAGCGTCAAGCTCTGTTTGATTGATTTTCTTATTCATTTTATCTTTAAGCTTATTAAGTCCGTCACAAGTTTTTGACTGAACTGTAAGCTGTAAATCAACAAACATTTCAAGGTATTTGTCCATATTAGCAGGGTCTTCCTTCATAATCTGTGCAAGAGTTTTACCCTTAATGTACTCTGAAACGATTGCCCATTTACCGTCAATCATAGTAACTTCTAAAACTTTTGGAATGTTAAGTCCAGTTTCTTCAATTCGAGCTTGGTTAAGAGCCTCATTCAAAACATCTGTTTTTGAAAAGTCCTCATTAAATACTTTAACACATTTTTCGCCATCGCGATAGACTGTTTTTGTATTTCTTACTGCAATTACTCTATCAAGTTTCATTTATACCTTCCTCCCTATTATTTCTTTGTAGTTTTTTTAGCTGATTTTTTTGTACCAAGTTGGCTTTTATCAGGAGTTTCAACTTCTTTAAAAGTTTTACCATAATAAGCATTTAAGTACATCTGCTTGATTTCTTCCATAAGTGGGTAACGTGGGTTTGCACCTGTGCACTGGTCGTCAAATGCCTGCTCTGTCATAGCATCAAGACGATTAAGGAAGTCCTCTTCATCAGCTACATAATCTTTAATTGTTTCTTTAATGCCAACTGTCTTTTTAAGGTCATCAAGACCCTTAATAAGGTTTTCAAGGCTTTCGCTATCTGTTTTACCACCGAAGCCTAAATATTCAGCTACTTCAGCATAACGAGCTAAAGTGTGTGGGTGGTCATACTGTGAGAATGTACCCATTTTTGCAGGAGTTTCAGCCGCATTGAAGCGAAGAACCTCGTCAATCATAAGTGCGTTAGCTACACCGTGTGGAAGGTGGTGGAAAGCACCGAGCTTGTGAGCCATTGAGTGGCAAACACCAAGGAAAGCATTAGCAAATGCCATACCAGCCATTGTAGCGGCATTAGCCATTTTTTCACGAGCTTCAACATCTGTTTGACCATTTTCGTAAGCTCTTGGTAAATATTCAAAAATTGTTTTAAGTGCTTTAAGTGCAAGACCGTCTGTATAATCAGTTGCAAGCATTGAAGCGTAAGCCTCAAGCGCATGAGTTACAGCATCAATACCTGAAGCGGCTGTAAGTCCTTTTGGTGCTGACATGTGGAAGTCAGTATCGATAATTGCCATATTTGGTAAAAGCTCATAGTCAGCGAGTGGGTATTTAACACCGCTCTGCTCGTCAGTAATAACTGCGAATGGTGTAACCTCTGAGCCAGTACCTGCAGAAGTTGGGATAGCAATAAAGTATGCCTTTTCGCCCATTTTAGGGAATGTATAAACACGCTTTCTAATATCAATAAAGCGCATTGCCATATCCATAAAGTCTGCTTCTGGGTGTTCGTACATAACCCACATAATTTTACCTGCGTCCATTGCAGAGCCACCGCCAAGGGCGATAATGCAGTCAGGTTTGAAAGCTCTCATTTGCTCGGCGCCAATTTTTGCACAGCCGAGTGTTGGGTCTGGAGCTACATCGAAGAATGTAGTATGTGCAATACCCATTTCGTCAAGTTTGTCTGTGATTGGCTTTGTATAGCCATTGTTATAAAGGAAGCTGTCAGTTACAATAAATGCTCTCTTTTTGCCCATTACTGTTTTAAGCTCATCAAGAGCAACTGGTAAACAGCCTTTTTTGATATATACCTTTTCAGGTGCTCTAAACCACAACATATTTTCCCTTCTCTCTGCTACTGTTTTAATGTTAATTAAGTGCTTAACGCCAACATTTTCTGAAACTGAGTTGCCACCCCAAGAGCCACAACCAAGTGTAAGAGAAGGAGCAAGTTTGAAGTTGTAAAGGTCGCCAATACCACCGTGTGAAGATGGTGTATTAACAAGAATTCGGCAAGTTTTCATTCTGCTTGCAAATTCTGCGAGTTCGTCTTTTCTAATTTGTTCGTTAAGGTAGATTGAAGATGTATGACCATAACCACCGTCTGCTATAAGGTGTTCAGCTTTTTCGAAAGCATCTTGTAAATCCTTGGCTTTATACATAGCGAGAACTGGAGAAAGCTTTTCGTGTGCAAATTCTTCTGCAATATCTACACTTTCAACCTCGCCAATAATAATCTTTGTGCCAGCAGGTACTTTGACACCAGCGAGCTCTGCAATTTTGGCTGCCTTTTGACCAACGATTTTAGCATTAAGTGCGCCATTGATAAGAATTGTTTTTCTAACCTTTTCTGTTTCTTCTTCGTTTAAGAAATAGCAACCTCTGTTTGCAAATTCTTCCTTAACTTTATCGTAAATGCTTTCGAGCACGATTACTGACTGCTCAGAAGCACAAATCATACCATTGTCAAATGTTTTTGAATGAATAATTGAGTTAACAGCGAGTAAAAGGTCAGCGCTGTCGTCAATAATTGCAGGAGTGTTACCTGCACCAACACCAAGTGCCGGCTTGCCTGAAGAGTAAGCAGCCTTAACCATACCAGGACCACCAGTTGCAAGAATAATATCTGCTTCCTTCATTACCATATTAGTCATTTCAAGGCTTGGAACATCAATCCAAGCAATAATGCCCTCAGGAGCACCAGCTTTTACGGCTGCTTCTAAAACAACCTTTGCCGCCGCAATAGTTGAATTCTTTGCTCTTGGGTGTGGGCTGATAATAATACCATTACGAGTTTTAAGTGAAATAAGAGTTTTGAAAATTGCTGTTGAAGTTGGGTTTGTTGTTGGAATAACCGCCGCAACTACGCCAATTGGCTCTGCAATCTTTTTAATGCCATAGGCTTTATCTTCTTCAATAACACCACAAGTTTTTGTGTCACGATATGCATTGTAAATGTATTCTGCGGCATAGTGGTTTTTAATAACCTTATCTTCAACTATACCCATTCCAGTTTCTTCAACTGCAAGACGAGCGAGTGTAATTCTTTCTTTATTAGCGGCACTGGCTGCTGCTAAAAAGATTTTATCAACCTGTTCTTGAGTGAATGTTGCAAATTTCTTTTGAGCTTCACGAACTCTTGCGATAGCTTCTTCGAGTTTTTCTACGCCATCAACAATTTCATAAGTTTTGTTTTCCA
>JAZUGZ010000090.1:0-1510 GCA_045641425.1 Candidatus Fimenecus sp. | reverse complement strand
GCACTTGACTCTGAAACAGGTGTACTTGTCTTAAAGCTTCTCTTAAAAATGGCACGAGATTATGGTAAAACTATCGTAATAGTAACCCATAACCAAAATATCGCAAAAATGGCAGACACAGTAATTAAAGTTAAAAATGGTAAAATTGTTTCTAAAGAAGAAAATGAAAGCCCTGTTTCTGCTGATGAAATTGATTGGTAAGGGGGAGACTCATGTTAATTAGAAAACTTTGGAGAACTATGGGACTTTACAAGGCTCAGTTTATCTCAATGATAATAATGATTATTCTCGGTATTGGTGTTTTTGTTGGCTTTAATATGGAGTGGTATAGCATTGAGGTAAATACAAATAACATTTTTCATAAAACACATTTTGAAAACTACCGAATTTTAGACAAAAAAGGCTTTTCTAAAGATGATGTAAGTAATGTGGCTAATATAAATGGTGTTACAGATGCTTCAAGATTTGTTTCAATGACAGTTGATGTAAAAGAAAATGAGGGCGATACATTAGCCTTAACTGTAACTGAAAATAAAAATGTTTCATTTTTTATGTTGACTTCTGGTGAAGAGTATGACGAAAAGAGCGAGGACGGAATTTGGCTTTCCGACCAGTATGCAAATAAAAATAATATAAAGCTTGGTGACACTTTAACCCTCACTTACAAAAATATTGAAATTGAAGGCACAGTAAAAGGACTTATTAAGTCAGGCGATTATATGATTTGCGTTCGTGATGAAACACAGTTAATGCCAGATTTTTCGGCTCACGGATTTTGCTATATCTCGCCTAAAATGTATGAAAAAGCAGTGGGCTTTGCTTACTACCCACAAATCAATGTTTTGTCAGATTTAGAAAAAGAAGATTTTTTGGAAAAAGCTAATGACTCTTTCAAAAAAACAATGGTAATTCTCACTCGTGACGAGCATATTTCTTATTCTGGTGCTTCTGGTGAAAAGGAAGAGGGACAAACAATGGGCTCAATTTTGCCTGTAATTTTCCTTCTTATCGCAGTTCTTACAATGGTAACTACAATGCACCGACTTTGTGCTAAAGAAAAAACACAAATTGGCACTTTGAAAGCGCTCGGTTTCAAAGACCGTAAAATCCAAATCCACTATACTTCGTATGCATTTATGGTGGCTTTAGTTGGCTCTGTAATTGGCTCGGCTCTTGGTTACCTTATCGCTTGGGTTGTAATGAATCCAAAGGGTATGATGGGTACTTATATGGATTTACCAGAGTGGAAATTAGTTCTTCCTTGGTACTGCTGGGGAATTTTATTAGTTTTGCTTTTGGGCATGACACTTATAGGCTTTCTTTCAGCTAAAGAAATGTTAAAGGGTACAGCTTCAGATGCACTTCGCCCGTATACCCCTAAAAAAGTTAAACCACTTTTCCTTGAAAGATTTAATTTTTTTCATAAACTCTCATTTGGTACTCGTTGGAATTTGCGTGACACAATACGCCACAAATCTCGTACTGCTATGAGCCTTATAGGTGTAATCAG
>JAZUGZ010000089.1:0-1663 GCA_045641425.1 Candidatus Fimenecus sp. | reverse complement strand
AATAAAGCTCTTGTTTAGATACAAGAGCTTTATGGCGTGCCTGACGGGATTTGAACCCCCGACCCCTTGCTTAGGAGGCAAGTGCTCTATCCAGCTGAGCTACAGACACATATTATTTTGCTTTGATATTTTATCAAACTGTATGTTCTTTGTCAAGAAAAACACCTATCGCAAAGATAGGCGTTTTTTATTTTTAATCAATAATAAGACACAGCACCAAAAAGTGGAATTAAAACAGCAAGAATTATTCCTAAAACTATCAATGCAAAGTAAATAATAAATGGTATTAGTGATGCTTTAAGATAAGATTTTGCTGCTCTTGGAGCTGTATTCCAGTTAATCGCTGCCAAAATAAATCCAACTAACGGAATAAAGAACGAAAGAACACACAAACCACCATTTGCTGGCTCATCACTAACTGGTTGTGGCTGATATGTTTGATATGGCTGTTGATAACTTTGTTGCTGGTAGCTCTGTTGAGCCTGCTTTGGCCCTAAAGCTGTACCACAAGCTGTGCAAAATGATGCACTATCCTCTGACGTGGTGCCACAAGTTGGACAATATTTCATATTTCCATCTCCTTTTTTAATCGGCGATTATCTACAATTTGATTATAAATTATATAGTCTAATCTGTCAATAAAAAAAGCCCCCTATCTTGTAGGGGGCGTGTTAATGGGCTTTAATTATTCAGCCTTTGCTTCTTCGTCTTTTGGAAGAATTGCGTTAACAATAATACCAAGGATAAGTGCACAAGCAACTTCTGTAATTGTAACCTTACCAAATGTAATTGTAAGACCACCAATACCGCAGATAAGAATAACTGCAACTACGAAAAGGTTTCTGTTCTTACCAAGGTCAACATTCTGAATCATCTTAAGACCAGATACAGCAATGAAACCATAAAGAGTAACGCAAACGCCACCCATTACGCAAGCTGGAATTGTTGAAAGGAATGTAACAAATGGGCCAAAGAATGACATTACAATACACATAATAGCTGTTGTGAGAATTGTAACGATTGAAGCGTTACCTGTAATAGCTACGCAACCGATTGACTCGCCATAAGTTGTGTTAGGGCAACCACCGAAGAATGCACCTACCATTGAACCAACACCGTCGCCAAGGAGTGTTCTGTTAAGACCTGGGTCCTCAAGAAGCTCTTTGCCAATGATTGTTGAAAGGTTTTTGTGGTCAGCAATATGCTCAGCTAATACAACAAATGCAACTGGAACATAAGCAACTGCAACTGTTAATACATAAGAAGCATCAATAGTTTTAATTCCCTTAAGTGCTGTAAGGAATGTGAAATCAGGTACAGCAAATAATTTCATACCACTAAATACATTAAAGTCAATAACTTTAAGTGCATCGTTACCAGTTTTAATACCGATTACTGTGAAAATAGATGCAACAGCATAACCAGCAAGAATACCAAAGATGAATGGGATAAGCTTACCCATCTTTTTACCGTAAACTGAACAAAGAATAACTGTAAAGAGTGTTACAAGACCAACAATAATGCAAACATAAACATTTGCTGTTGCACCGCTATTTTGAAGGTCGCCAATAGCGTTACCAGCAAGGCCAAGACCGATAATTGAAACTGTAGGTCCAATAACAACTGCTGGCATGAGGTAGTTAATCCAACGAACACCTGCAAA
>JAZUGZ010000088.1:0-4792 GCA_045641425.1 Candidatus Fimenecus sp. | reverse complement strand
AGTTGTGGAAGAACTTTAAGAAGTGCAACAACAGTTGGGTCAGAAAGTGTATTTGAAATCGCGTTAATATCTGTCTTTTCAAGGTCATTTGCCAATCTATCAAGTTTTTTAAGGTTATCATCGGTCATATATTTACCAATTACCTTAATAAGCTTTTCGTTTTCTTCATAAAGGCGAACTGCATCACCAACAGCATTCATCATATCGTCAAGCTTATTGCTATCGCCATAAAGAAGATTTACTATTTTGTCAACATCAAGACCTGTAAGGGCATTACGAATATTGTCAATATCGCCAATAACCTTTTTAATGCTTTCAACGCTTGTTGGAAGTCCGCCATTGCCAAGGTTACCAAGTGCAGCAAGTGGAATAACAGTAAACATCATATTGCCAAGCTGGAAGTTTTCTGTATGGGCTGTAATGCAGTATGTGTCGCCATAAAGGTAGCTATCAATAAAGTCAAGGCCCATTTCTGAAATGCCAAGGCTTTCATCCATACCAGGAACGCCAAAGAAGAAAACAACCTGTTTGTCGCCATCGCTCATTGTTGTGCCGTTATCAATAGCAATATTTGAAAATGTGTCTTCTGAAAGAATTGTTCCGCCTGCCATTACCATTGGGCAACAAACATCATAAACCTTATTGCCAATTTTAGCAGGGATTTTGAAGTTGTTTGTTGCTTTGATTTGAATTTTAACATCGCCTGACTTACCGGCAATTTCTTCAGCTGTCATTTCAGTACCTTCAAGGAAATAACGAATTTCAAATGAAATTGGTGGCTCTTGGTCAGACTCGCCACTATAATAAAGGTCTGTTGTGTCCATATCCCAATAAAGCTTATTGCCATCAACAACTGGTGTTGTAAGGTTTTTAACATTACGGATATTAGTAAGTGGGCTAACGTCTTCAACACGTACCTGTGGGCGGTCAGTATGAAGCCAATCGGTAACAGTTACATTTGTTGTAGTTCCATCTGGGGCAATGTTTATATAAACTGTTTCTTCTTTTTTTACGCTTTCAGGCTTTTCGCTGTATTCCTGTTGCTTAAATTCTTTTTTACCTGAATAGGTGTCAAGAATATCATTACCTGTTGTCTTTTTTCCGCATCCTGCCGCAGTGAGAAGAACCATTGCACTTGCAAGAATTACGCTAAGTGATTTGAAAATTTTATTATTACGCATTGTTTTCTGCCTCCTCGTTGACATTTTCTAATGCTTTATCGTTCTTATTTTTCTTTGACTTTTTAGGTTTGTCTTTATTCCAGCCAATTGTAGTTTTAGAAACTATTGATTCACAAAGGTAAAGGACTGGTGTTGTGAATAAAACAATTACTGCCGCACTAATTACTGAACCACGAGCAAGAAGTGCGCATATACCTTTAATAAGGTTAATATCACAAACTAAGAACACGCCAAATGTTGCCATAAAGAAAACTGATGCAGATTGAAGAATTGACTTTTCTGCTGCACTAACCGCTTTAAGTATTGCATCTTTTTTCTGAAGTCCGTTTTGAAGATTTTCACGGAATCGAGTTGTCAAAAGAATTGCATAGTCAACAGTAGCACCAAGCTGAACACAGTTAACAACCGTTGGGTCAATGAATGACATTTGTGTACCAAAGAATTTTGATGTTATAACTGAAGTGCCAATATTAAGCCAAATTGCAAGTTCAATTGAAAGCACCAAGATAAATGGAACAGATACTGACTTAAATACAATTGCTATAAGAATGAAAATTGCAATTATTGAAACAGCACCTGTAACTGCAAAGTCGTGGCTTGTTGTAACAACCATATCTCTTGAAATTGCACCCTCGCCTGTTATAATTGCATCCTTATCATAAGCTTTGACTATGCTTTCTATTTTGCCGACTTGGTCATTTAGCTCGTCGGTTGCCGATGAATACTCGGAGTTGACCATCATAAGCTGTTTGCCATCTGCCTTACAAATTGCAAGCAATTCATCTGGCACAATTTTACTTGGAACTGCTGGGCCAAGTATTGAGCTGTAAGAAATTATTGAAGCAATTCCATCAAGCTCGCCGATTGCATCTTCCATTTGCATAATTTCGCCAGCTGGAAGTGAGTCATCAAAAATAATAAATTGTGATGATGCCATTCCAAAATCTTCTTTCAAAGCCTTAAGGCCAACAACTGAAACAAGATTTTGTGGAAGTGCTTTGTCCATACTATAATAAAGGTCTGCTTTACTTTGAACCAAGTAAGAAGGGATAAGCAAAATCACAAAAATAATTGCAAATACTTTTTTGTGCTTAAACACCCATTCATTAAGCTTTGTGAAGTTTGGCATAAGTGAACGATGCTTAAACTTGTCAATATATTTTTCAGTGAGAAGGACCATTGCAGGCAAAACTGTAATAACAGTTAAAATACCAAAAATAACGCCCTTAACCATAACAAAGCCAATGTCAAAGCCCATTGTGAACTGCATAAACATTAAAGCTGCGAAGCCGAAAACAGTAGTAAGCGAGCTACCAGTAAGTGCTGCTAAAGACTTAACAACTGCATTTGTCATTGCCTCTTTGTTATCACTATAAATTAGCTTTTCATCATAATATCTATCCACAAGGAAGATTGAGTAGTCCATTGTAACACCAAGTTGTAAAATAGCCGCCAAGGTTTGTGTTACGAACGAAATTTGACCCATAAATATGTTTGAGCCCATATTATAAATAATTGCAAGCCCAAGTGTGAACATTACCACAACTGGCAAGAACCAAGACTCAGTCATTAAAAGCATTGCAAGGAATGCAAGAGCCACAGCAAATGCAACATAAATTGGAGCTTGCTCTAAACACATTGCACGAATGTCTTCTGTAATAGCAGTAAGACCGCTAATAAGCACCTTTTCGCTCATTAACTTTTTAATATTTGTAATAGCATCAAGTGTTTTGTCTGACGAACCCGCTTCGCTATATTGAACAAGCATCATTGTAGCGGTTTCATCTTTGCTATATAAAATATCTTTGATTACATCAGGCAAAATATCTATTGGAACAGAAACGTCTAAGGCTTCATCAATCCACAAAACGGATTTAACGCCCTCAACCTTTTCTATTTCAGATTTTAACTCTGACGTGTAAATTGCAGGCATATCCTCAACAATTACTATGGACATACCAGCAAGGCCAAATTTTTCATCAAGCTCTTGCTCGCCCTTAACAGATTCAAGATTTTCAGGAAGATATGACATAATATCATAGTTTACCTTTGTAAATATGAATCCAAGAAAAGACGGTATAACAAGTAAAAGTGCTATTAGCACAACTGTTTTGGGATGTTTAGTTTCCCATAACGCCATTTTTTTAATCATACGGTTACCTCTCTAAGTTTTGCTCCCTGAATACAGTGAGTAATCATTTCAAATAAATGTAACTTAACCTCATTAAGATTATATGGATGCTCTCTCAAAATTGCATTACAGCAAGATGAAATTACCATTTCTATGTAAAGGTAAAGTTTAACTGTTACGGTAGTTTCTTCTAACCCGCACTCAATTAAATAGGACTTAATTTCGTCATATAGCTCATAAAGTGGGCCGTCAACCGTTTCGACTAAAGCGTTAACACAAACATTAACATTTTTGTCAATTAAAAGTGTGAGCGTTTTGTTTTGATTAAGAAATTCGCAAAGAAAATCAAGGTAAGATTTAACATACTCTTGAAACTCATCATCATTTGCAATTTTCTTACGCTCAAAGCAAACATTACTTACAAACTTTGTTGCCTTGTCTAAAATAAGCTTTGAAATTAAATCATATTTGTCGTGAAAGTAAAGGTAAAACGTTCCTTTGGCAACGCCTGCACTCTTAACTATTTCATCAATTGAAACTAAGTGCGTTCCGCGTTTTTCAAAAAGTTCAAAAGCAGAATCAATTAAACGATTATACTTTTCACTTTTCTTTTTTGTTAATTTATCCATTACCTCACCTCTTTTTCTAATTTAATAACAGATAAATTATAGCACAAAATGACTAATAGTCAATAATTGGATGTAAATTTAATAAATTATTAACAAATATACATATTGAACCCTAAAAATCTTAAAAATTTACTATAAAAACTTTACAAGACACTATATATTGTGGTAAAATTATATAATCATTAAATAGGATGTGATTTTTATGAAATGTCCATTTTGCGGATACGAAGAAAGCAAGGTTATTGACTCTCGCCCTACTGACGAAGGCGAAAGAATTCGCAGACGTAGAGAATGCATTAACTGTGCTAAAAGATTTACTACCTACGAAATAATTGAAAGTGTTCCGATTCTTGTTATTAAGAAGGACAAATCTCGTGAAGCATTTGACCGCGACAAGCTTATTCGTGGTATGGTTCGTGCTTGTGAGAAGCGCCCTGTTACTATGGACACTATTGAAAGCGCCGTTAACGAAATCGAAGTTTCACTTCAAAACTCACTTGATAGAGAAGTTTCAAGTGTTAGAATTGGCGAGCTTGTAATGGAAAGGCTTAAAGAAATTGACGAAGTAGCTTACGTTCGTTTTGCATCTGTTTACAAGCACTTTAAGGATGTTAACGCATTTATGGATGAGCTTTCATCATTCCTTGAGCAAAAATAATTAAGGGGCGATATTATGAAAAAGATTATTTGTTCTATTCTATGCCTTTTGCTTTTGTTGTCTAATTTCTCAATCTTTTCTTTTGCGATTGAACTAAATGCTGAAATTGAACCTGAATATTTTACTGCTATTAAATATCCTGAAGACGATGTTGCATTTGTAAATAATACAAACCAAGTTATTAAGTTTTACT
>JAZUGZ010000087.1:0-9855 GCA_045641425.1 Candidatus Fimenecus sp. | reverse complement strand
GCCATTCAAACACTGAATGACTACTCAAATTGGTCGGAGTGACTGGACTTGAACCAGCGGACTCTTGGTCCCGAACCAAGCGCGATACCAAACTTCGCCACACCCCGAAGTGCCCTCAAATTATAATATATTTATTATAATAAATCAAGCATTTTTATTAAATTTATCTTTCGTAAACACTGTCTAAAAAGTCGATAGCTTTTTCTATCCAGCCTTCTGCGTCTTTACCTTCTGCAAGGCCTATCCCGTGGCCACCAGTTTCGTAAAGGTGCATTTCATTTTTTACACCTAAGTTTTCCAGTGCTTCGTGGAGCATAATGCTATTTTCAACTGGTACGGACTGGTCGTCTTTATTATGCCACATAAATGTTGGCGGATAATCTTTAGTAACTTGAAGATTTACCGAAGCACCCTCACGCTCGGTTTTGCCTGAAAATGAGCCAAGAAAAATTTTGCGAGAGAGCTTGTGGGTAAGCTCGCCCATTGTAATTACAGGGTAGGTAAGAACTATTGCTTTTGGCTTTAATGAGTATTCGATTCCGTCATATTCACTTTCAAATCTTTCATATTGAACACCGAAAAAAGCACAAAGATGACCGCCAGCAGAACTACCCATAAGGCTAATTTCGTCTGCATTTATTTGGAGTTCGGTAGCTTTTGACTTAATAAATTGCATAGCTCTTGCAACATCTTTAAGTGGGTATGGGTAACGGCCATTGCCACTACCTACGCTATAAAAAAGCACAAATGCATTGTAACCACGAGCGTTAAGCTTTTCGGCAAATGGCTTACCCTCGTTAGAGTCAGATACAAATTTATATGCACCACCAGGGCAAACAAGCACAGTTGGTGCATTTTTACCGATAATATAGCTTTCAAGAGTGACCTTCTTTCTTTGTGGTCGCTCTTTTATTTCCTTTTTAGTGTAAAGATTATAAATCATAATTTCCACCTTCAATATTTAATAGATGTTTTTTAACTGAAAGCCCGCAGGCAAAGCCAGTGAGTGAGCCATCTGCTCCTATTACTCTGTGGCAGGGGACTACAATTAGCAAAGGATTTTTATTAACCGCCGAGCCAACAGCACGAGAATAGCGTTTTCCACCAAGATACTGTGCTACTTTACCATAAGAATAGGTTTCTCCATACGGAATTTCGCGAAGAATATTCCAAACTCGCTTTTGAAAATCGGTGCCGTGAAGCTTAATGGGGAATGTGAACTGGGTGCGTTTGCCGTCAAAATATTCTGAAAGCTCTAAAACGGCCTTTTGGGTAATAAAATTTCTATTCTCTAATTCTGCGTTACCTAAGTAAATATTAGTTACAGCGTTATTATCTGATTTTACTATTATATTGCCAATTGGCGAATTATAATTTTGAATATAAAAACACATAACTATTACCTCTAAAAAATATTATATCAATATTTATTCTTTTTTTCAAGAATGTTGCAATTTGTCACGCGTTAGGGTATAATATAAAGTTAGATTAAACTAATTTTGGAGGAAATATGGAAACGTTTGTAAAACTTAAGTTTATTAGAACTGAAAATAAGCTTACTCAAAGTCAGGTTGCAGAAGCTTTGGGGATTACTCGTTCTGCATATTGTGGATATGAAATTGGCAGAAGAAAAATGAGCACAGAAATGCTTTTAGAACTTGCAAAGTTTTATAGACTTCCTGTTTCTGCTTTTTTACAAGATGAAAATGACTTTTTGAGTGATAACGACCATTATGGCGAAAACACAATGTATCTTTCTTCACTTTCAAATGAAGAGCGTGAGATTATTGCTAAATTCCGCACTCTTAAAGATACGGAAAAATCACAGCTTGTAGATGCACTTGAAAGTATTTCTAAAGGAGAAAAGTAACATGGCAAACGAACTTAATATGACCGCTTCTTTAGAAGATTATCTTGAGGCAGTTTTTGTTTTAGCACAAGAAAAAGACACAGTAAGACTTACTGACATTGCATCAAACCTTGGCGTATCAAAGCCCAGTGCAAACAGAGCGGTTAATACTCTTACACAAAATGGATACTTGAAGCACGAAACTTATGGAGCTATTACATTAACCCCTGAGGGCGAAACCTATGCCGCAAGTGTTCTTCACAGGCACAAGCTCTTAAAACATTTCCTTGTAAGCACATTAGGCGTTAGCGAGAATATTGCCGAAGAAGATGCTTGTAAAATGGAGCATGTTATGAGTGCTGAAACTATTGAGAAACTTTACGATTACCTTGAAAGGCAGTGACAAAATGACAAAGGTTGCAATTATTGGTGGCGGAGCTTCAGGGCTTTGCGCCGCAATTGAATTACTTCACAATGTTGAAAATAAATCAGATGTATCTGTCACTGTTCTTGAAAAGCTTACAAGGGTTGGTAAAAAGATTTTAGTTACAGGTAATGGCAGATGTAATATTACAAATATGAATGCTAAAAACAGTGGATTTAGAGGGGATACAGAATTTTCTAAAACTGCTCTTAATAAATATTCTCCTGAAAGCAATATTGAGTTTTTCGAAAGCTTAGGACTTTACACAAGGGAAGAGGACGAGGGCAGAGTTTATCCACTTTCTAACCAAGCTTCAAGCGTTTTAGATGCACTTCGTTTTGAGTGTGAAAGGCTTGGGGTTGAAACTGTTTGCGATTATAGGGCAGTTCACTTAAAAGAAGCTAAAACCGATTTTTCACGAAAACTCGTAATAAATAATCGTGACAGATTTGACTTTGTAATTGTGGCTTCTGGTGGCAAAGCGGCCAAAGTTCACGGAACCGACGGCGACAGCTATGATTTATTAAAAATGATTGGTCACACAGTAACTCCAATTGCCCCAGCGCTTGTTTCACTTAACTGTGAAGACTTTACAAAGGCGTTAAAGGGTATTCGTTCAATATGTAAAATGGAGCTTATTATTGACGGTAAAAAAGAACTTGAAAATGAGGGCGAAGTTCAGTTTACTGACTATGGACTATCGGGTATTCCGATTATGCAGCTTTCACGATTTGTTTCAATGTCGCCATCAAACAACATTGAAATCAATTTAGATTTAATTCCAAGCTTTACTAAAGAAAAGGTGCTTCAGTATTTAATCTCAAGAAGAAGTGTTGACACAGGACTTTGTGAAAATATGCTCGGTGGCATAATTAACAAGCAACTTTGCATAGTTCTTATGAAAGAATGTTCAATTCCAGTTAACGGCAGAGTTAATGAGCTTTCAGACAGTGACATTAACAAGCTTTGTGATATATTAAAATGTTGGAAAATTAAAATTAAAAATTCACGCAGTTTTGACTTTGCACAGGTTACAGCAGGGGGCGTAAATTGCTCGGAGTTTGACGAAAACACCATGGAGTCAAAGCTTATGAGCGGTGTTTACTGCTGTGGCGAGGCACTTGATGTTGACGGCGACTGTGGTGGCTACAATTTACAGTGGGCGTGGTCTTCTGGCAGAACTGCTGGAAAAGCTATTGCGGAAAGGATAAACAATGCTCAGAGTAAGTGATATAAAAATGAGCCTTGACAGTACTTTCCCAGAGCTTGTGGAAGAAACTGCCAAGACCTTAAAGATAAGAAAAGAGAATATATTAAAAGCCGAAATTTTTAGGCGAAGTGTTGACTGCCGAAGAGATGATGTTCACTTTGTTTATACTGTGGATGTAACAATTGACGGCGATGAAGAAAAACTAAAAAATAAGCTTAATAATCCAAAGGTTATTACTTGTCAAAAATATGAATATGTATGCCCTGAAAACAAACGAACTAATAAATACAGACCAGTAGTTGCTGGCTTTGGCCCAGCGGGTATGTTTGCGGCACTTGTTTTAGCAAGAAGTGGCTGTGAACCTATTGTTGTTGAGCGTGGCACAGACATTGACACAAGAACCAGTGATGTGCTGAATTTTTGGACTAACAAAGTACTTAATGAACGCTCAAATATTCAATATGGCGAGGGCGGCGCAGGTACATTTTCTGACGGCAAGCTCACAACTGGCATTAAAGATAGCCGTTGCAGATTTATTTTTGAAGAGTTTGTAAAGCACGGCGCACCAGAAGATATTTTAGTTAATGCAAGGCCTCATATTGGTACTGACAACCTTAAAAATGTTGTTAAAAATATTCGCGAAGAGATTTTATCTCTCGGTGGCGAAATTTATTTTGAAACTGCACTTACCAATGTAATTGTTGCAAATGGATTTATTCAAGGCGTTACCATTACTGATAAAAATGGCAAGACAACAGACATTGAAACTGATGCTTTAATTGTGTCAATAGGTCACTCTGCACGAGATACTGTTGAAATGCTACACGCTCACGGAATAAATATGATGCAAAAGCCATTTTCGGTTGGTGCTAGAATTGAGCATCCGCAAGAGTTTATTAATGAGCGTCAGTATGGCAAATTTAATGGGCACCCTGCACTTAAACCAGCTGATTATAAAATGGCTTGCCACCCACCACACGGCAGAGGTGCATATACTTTCTGTATGTGCCCTGGTGGTACTGTTGTTTGCGCTTCTTCAGCAAAGGGCGAAATTGTAACAAATGGTATGAGCGAATATGCTCGTGATAAGGAAAATGCAAACTCGGCAATTTTAGTGGGCATTGACCCTGAAGATTTTCCGGACTCATCAGTTCTTTCAGGCTTTGATTTGCAACAAGAAATTGAACATAAAGCATTCGAAATTGGTGGCAGTAACTACTGTGCCCCTGCTACTCTTGTTGGCGATTTTCTTGACGGCAGAGCATCAACTCATTTAGGTTCAGTTAAGCCGTCATTTACAACAGGCGTTTCAATGGGCGATATTGGTGAATGCTTACCTAAAAAGGTTACTGACACAATGCGTGACGCACTTGGGCAAATGAATAAGAAAATTCAAGGCTTTGCTATGAAGGACGCTGTTTTAACTGCTCCTGAAACTCGCTCATCATCTCCAGTAACAATTTTGCGAGATGAATTTTACCAAACAAATATCCGTGGAATTTTTCCATCGGGCGAGGGTGCAGGCTACGCTGGAGGCATTGTTTCAGCCGCTGTTGATGGTGTAAAATGTGCCGAAGCGGTGCTTAACGATGAATCGTAACTAATTTGTCATTGACAACTATTAAAACGTGATATATTATTCTATTAGAAATTATAGAAAGGGGTAGACTTATGAACATTGATAATCTTTGCATGGGCTGTATGAATGAGCTTTATGGCGAAGACAAATGTCCAAATTGCGGTTTTTACACAGGTACTCCGCAAATATCTCCTTATCTTCCACTTAAAAGTCAAGTTGGCGACAGATATATTGTCGGCAAAGTAATAAATTCAAATTCTGAGGGCGCAACCTATATGGGCTTTGACACAGTTCGTAAAACTCCGGTTGTAATTCGTGAATATTTGCCTGAAAGGCTTTCACAAAGAACAATTGACAGCACTGCTCTTTCAGTAATTGATGGTAAAGAAGATTTGTACGAAAAATATCTTGGTAAATTCCTTGATATGTGGCGAAAGCTTGCACGACTTCGTGGGCTTTCTGCACTTATTCCAGTGGTGGATATTATTGAATATAACAATACTGCTTATGCTGTTTCTGAATATGTTGAAAGCATAACACTTCGTGAATTTTTGCTTAAAAGTCAAACAGGCTACCTTAATTGGAGCAAGGCAAAGGTTCTTTTTATGCCTGTTCTTTCAGCACTTGTTAGTATTCACGATGTTGGCATAATTCATGGTGGAATTAACCCTGACAGCTTGCTTATTGGCCGTGATGGTAAGCTTCGTTTAACTGGATTTTCAATTAACGATGCACATTTAGAGGGTAGCGAGCTTTCACCTGAATTTTTTGACGGATACACACCAATTGAGCAATATGGTTACAATTACAATTTTGGCGCTTGGTCTGATGTTTATGCTTTTTCAGCGGTAATTTACAGAGCATTGGTCGGCTCTGTTCCGCAAGATGCTGTTTCTCGTTCAGTTAATGACCAGCTTTTAATTCCTGCACGTTTTGCAGAGATTATTCCAATTTATGTTATTAACGCGTTAATGAATGGCTTACAGCTTGAGCCGGATTCACGTACTCTTGATGTTGAGTCACTTCGTGAAGAGCTTTCAGGCACACCAAGTAATATTGTTTCGTCATTTTCTGGTGCAAGTGTTCCGCCAAAGGAAACAAAAACCCAAACCACTACACCACCAGTAGCTGAACCGCAAGGCTCATCAACTCTTAAAATTGTTTTAATTACTTTTATTAGCATTGTTCTTGTTGGACTTTTGATTTTTGGTGGCTATATGGCTTATGACCATTTCTTTGCTAATAAAACTCCCACAGAAACAGAAGAACCAGTTTCAGAAGAAAAGAGCTTTGTTGTAGTAGATTTTCGCTATGGTAAATCTGGACAGAACTTAACCTATGACGAAATTGCAGGCAGTACTGCACAGCAAAAACGCTTTGTAATTTCTAAAAAGGAAGTATATGACAAAGAAGTTCCAAAAGGGTATATTATTGAGCAGAGCGTTGCTCCTGACACAGTAGTGACTTATGGCACACCTATTGAATTTACTGTAAGCCTTGGAAAAGAATATGTTGAAGTGCCTGATGTTTTAGATTTGCAGTCTGAAGATGCAATTCGTATGCTTGAAGAAAAAGGCTTTACCGTTAACGTTACAACTGATGAAAACGACGGTACACAGGTTGCCAACACAGTAAGCAAGGTTACCCCTGAGGTTCACGAACAAATTGAAAAGGGTGTAACAGTTTATATTCATGTTTGGGGCGAAGAACCAACTGAAGAAGAAACTGAAACAACCGAAAAGCAAAATACAGGTTGGCTTGGCGGACTTACAGATTTTGGCTCACTTGTTCCTTAAAATTTAATGTCAAAGGACTTCCGTTGGGAGTCCTTTATTGTTTCGGATATTTTAGTATTTATTTGTTTATAAAAATTAAAACTTTCTCTTGACATAAGAGCCTTTTTCTGTTATTATCTTTAAGCCGCATATTAGGGGGTAGTCTGTCTAAGGCTTAAAAGTGGTTTTCCCACCCTCAATAGCGAGTCTATATTAAGGTAGGTAAAAAAATGTACGCAATTATTGTTACTGGCGGCAAGCAGTACAAGGTTACAAACGGTGACGTAGTTTTCATCGAAAAGCTTGACGCAGAAGAAAATGCTGAGATTACTTTCGACAAAGTTCTCGCAGTTGGAACAGATGACGGCATTAAAACTGGCGCTCCTTATGTTGAGGGTGCAACTGTTGCAGCTAAGGTCATCAAAAACGGTAAATCAAAGAAAATTACTGTTTTCACTTACAAGTCAAAGAAAAACGAAAAGCGTAAAATGGGTCATCGTCAGCCATACACTAAGGTTGAGATTACTGCAATTAACGCATAATGACACGTGTAAAGTTTCTCTACATTGGGGAGTCTGTTAAATCTTTTGAGATTAGCGGTCACTCTGGTGCTGGGGAGGAGGGCTTTGACATAGTTTGCAGCGCCGTTTCTTCGGCAGCTTATTTAGTGGCAAACACAGTGTTAGAGGTTCTCAAGATTTCGGCGGATGCAACAGTCCGTGACGGGTATATGAAATTGGTTATTCCTACAAATAATTTACCTGAAACAAAAACACTGACAGACGGTTTGGTTTTACATTTAACCGAGCTTCAGAGTCAGTATCCACAACATATTGAAATTGAAAGAGGTGCTTTTTAATGCTTAAGATTAACATTCAGTTATTCGCTCATAAAAAAGGTATGGGTTCTACAAAGAACGGTAGAGACTCAGAATCAAAAAGACTTGGTGTTAAGCGTGCAGACGGTCAGTTCGTACTTGCAGGCAACATCCTTGTTAAGCAGCGCGGTACTCACATTCACCCAGGCACAAACGTAGGCCGTGGCTCTGACGATACTCTCTTTGCTCTTGTTGACGGCAAAGTTAAGTTCGAAAGAATGGGTAAAGACAGAAAGAAAGTTAGCGTTTACCCAGTTGAACAGTAATTTTTAATTACAAAATTTACTCCCTCTGAGAAATCCCAGAGGGAGTTTTTTTATTGCTCAATAGTTGATAATACTGAATTTTGATAATAATGCGAAAGAATTTCGTCGTAGGTGTTGCCGTTCTTTGCCATAGCATTTGCACCAGTTTGGCTCATACCAACACCGTGACCATATCCCGACACCTTAAAAATGAATTTGCCATCACTATATTTTACTGTAAAAGTGGCACTTTTAAGAGAAAACATTTTGCGAATTTCAGTGCCACTAAATTCTTGGTCGCATATTTTTAATGATTTTACTGTGCCAGTGCTGTTCTTTTGCAATTTTCCGAGCCATTTGTCTTTAGCACCTTTTATTTCTATATCGTTCTTTTCAAGAATTTCTTTGAATTCGTTGGCAGTATAGCTTTTGGTGGAGCTAAAATTTGGCGAAAGCTTGTCGCCAGGGCTGTCAACAGAAACTAAATAGGGGATTGACTTGCCCCAAACATTTTCGGCATTTTCAGTTTTTCCGTTGGAGGTTGCAAAGAATGTTGCCATAATTGGCTCGCCGTCAAAACAAAGCACTTTGTTTTGAACTTCGTTAACACATTTTTCTATTTTTTCGCGGTATGCTGTGTATTTTTCTCCCCACTTTTTCTTTTGCTCTGACTTACTCATAAGCTTTTGGTTTGTATCAGTAATGTCGGCATCTGCCAAGGCATCGGTTTTGTGTGATTTAGTGTAAAGCAAAAGGCTGTGACAGGCAATTGCCTGTGCTTTAATGGTTTCTTTTTCGGCGGTGGCACCAATTTCGCCAGCAACACAGTCAATTAAATATTCAGTAATTGAAAGCTCGGTAATGTTGCCGCTTGATGTTTGTAAAACTTTAACATTTTCAGTTTGCACATTTTGCTTTGTGACTTCGGTAATTTCCACATTTTCCCCTGAAATGTTAGATGAAAAAGTATCCTTGGCGTTTTCTAAGGAAACAAGTGGGCAAAGAATCATTGCTACGGCAAGAAAAAAGCAAATTGCAGTATAGTTTTTCAATTTTTATCGCTCCCTTTTTGTTGACTTTATTAAAACAATGTTATACAATAGAATAGATTATTTATAATTTTGTAAAGGAGGTAAAGCCAATGTCAGAAATCATTGATGCAATATCTAAAGACACTCTTAATAAATTATTCGAAGAGCAGAGAAAAAATAACTACATAAACCCTGATTATTACAGACGATTTGATGTAAAACGTGGACTTCGTAATGCTGACTCCACAGGTGTTTTGGCAGGCTTAACCAGAATTTGTTCAGTTGAAGGTTACTATATTGATGACGGCGAACGTGTTCCAAAAGACGGTAAACTCGTTTACCGCGGAATCAATATGAACGACATAGTAGAAAACTGTGAAAAGGAAAATCGCTTCGGTTATGAAGAGGTTATTTACCTTCTTCTTTTCGGTATTCTTCCAACAGAAACACAGCTTAATCTTTTCAAACAAGTTTTGGCAGAGTGCCGTGAGCTTCCTAACGACTTTATGGAAGATATGATTATGAAGGTACCTTCAAAAGATGTTATGAACAAGGTTGCTCGTTGTGTTCTTGCACTTTATTCTTATGATGAAGACCCAGACAACATTGACCCTGCAAATGTTCTTCGTCAGAGTATTCAGTTAATTGCACAAATTCCTACTATTATGACAGCAGCTTATCAGGTTAAAAGAAGAGTATATGACAAAAAGAGTATGTACTTCCACCAAAACAATCCTAATCTTGGATTTGCTGAGTCAATTCTTCGCTCAATTCGTGCAGATAAACAATTTACAGATGAAGAAGCAAAGCTTCTTGATATTTGCTTAATTCTTCATGCTGACCACGGTGGTGGTAACAACTCAAC
>JAZUGZ010000086.1:0-3496 GCA_045641425.1 Candidatus Fimenecus sp. | reverse complement strand
GCAATTACTCTTACTGATTTACTTGACGAAATCCCAGTAGATGCAGTTAGATTTTTATTTAATATGCGTGAGCCGGGCTCAACTATGGACTTTGACCTTGATTTAGCCGTAGAGCAGTCAAGCCAAAACCCAGTTTACTATTGCCAATATGCTAATGCTCGAATCAATAGCATTATTAAAAAGCTCCAGGCAGATGGAGTAAATGTTCGTGAGTGCGAAAAGAGCGAGCTTATGGCTCTTACAGCTCCTGAAGAAATTGAGCTTATTCGCCACTTAGCTTCATTTACTGATGAAATTCAAAATGCTGCAAGAAACTATGACCCAGCTAAAATTACTCGTTACTGCATTGACCTTGCAACTCTTTTCCACAAGTTCTATAACGCTTGTCGTGTTTCAGTTGATGACGAAGAGCTTATGCAGGCAAGACTTAACCTTTGCAAATGCGTACAAACTGTAATTACTAATGTTCTTACAATGTTCCGCATCTCAACTCCAGAGTCAATGTAAAACGCCCCTTGTCAAAGGGGAGAGGGCCACGAAGTGGCGAGGGGATTCTTCGTAATTCATAATTAAGAATGCGGAATTAAATAAATTGTAGGGGCGAGTCACGACTCGCCCGTTTTCACATTTCATAATCAAAATAATGTAGGGGACGATGCCCACATCGTCCCGATTAAAAAATGAAAAATCAAAATCCGTAGGGGCGGGTCACGACTCGATCGTAAAACAAATCCAATTTATAATTACCCCAACAAAAATTCAAAAAACTTCAAAAAAACACTTGACAATGCAAATGTATTTTGCTATAATTCTCTTTGCGTTGAGAAACAATGCATTCGCGAGAGTGGCGGAATCGGCAGACGCGCACGTTTGAGGGGCGTGTGGTAATCCCGTACGGGTTCAAGTCCCGTCTCTCGCACCACAAGGTAGGTTTTCGTAACCTACCTTTTTCTTTTGTTAACTGTTCGCAAAGCCTTGATATACTTAGGCTCACGGCACTTTGAAAACACCGTTACGAATTGTTGCGTATCGTTGCGATTAGTTCAATTTTGCCCAAAATTGCATACCAATGGCATACCAAAAATGTGGAGCATCTTTTTGTAGATGCTCTTTTTTATGCTCCATTTTGCAAGTAAAATCATAAATTATGATTTTAAATCGTATGGTTAAATCTCAAAATTTTATATTTTCTAAATGAATCATAAAAAAATAGTAGATAGAATTTTCTCTATCTACTATTTTAATTTTATTTAAGAAGTGATATTAATACTTTTATTTAAGGATTGATCCCTGATAGCATTTATTGATGTATGTATCCACATAGAACAAGTCAAATGCATCAACAGCAGAGTCGTTGTTGACATCAGCTTCATAATAATTAACTCCTGTTAATTCTCCTGATCCTGCCATGTATGATTTAATTGCTGTGTAATCTGCAATGGTTACTTCACCATCTTCATTGACATCGCCTTTAAGATAATCAGTGCCAGTGCCATCCATATTGATTACATTGTTTAAATACAAGTCAAGCCAAATTACATCAAATGCATCAACGGCTGTGTCGTGGTTTAAGTCAGAAGCTTCCTTTTGTTCGCTTGTAAGAGAAACATCACATTGAACATAAGCTACAAGCATTGCGTAGTCGTTTTCATCAATTACTCCGTTTAAGTCAACATCACCCATTGGAATAGTTTCAAAGCCACAAACGATACAATGAGAAGGTGAATATGCTGTGTATGTATGTACACCTGTTGGAGCAATAGTTTCACAGCCTGAAAGAACTATACCACATCTATAGCATACTGTACCTGCTGTTCTTCCCTCTCCAATACAGGTTGGATCAACTCTATAACTATCAGATTCTATATGTCCTTTCGCTGGAATTACGATAGTTTTAGTATCCGAACAATGTGTGCAAGCGAGCGTAATCTCGCCATCTTCTGTACAGGTTGCTTGCTTTGTAATTGTGCCAGAGTCGTAAATATGACCGTCGCCAGTTGTGTAATAGGTTTCAACACCAACATAGTATTCTTCACAATACTTTGCAGTTATAGATGCTAATTCTTGATTTGTAATGTCAAGATCAGAAATAAAGTAATTGTTTGGAGAGAAGCTTGCTGAAATTTCATATTCAGAATTTGGTAAAATTGTGTTTTCATACATATATTGTGATGTAACAACGCCACCAGAAATATTATCCAAAACACCACTTGAATCGCCAACTCTTTTGATAGAAATTGAATAGTCCTGAATCAGTGAACCATTAACATAGAATTTCGTGTTTTGGGCAACATCTGCATAAGTGTCGCCAGGTCTAATTTCAGGCAATGTTAAAGAAGCACTTGCTGGAGTATATGGCTTAAATGTATATACAACTGTAAGGGTGGTGCCATCACTACTTACTGTTTTTGACTGTCTTGTATATTGATAATCTGCACTTGGCATTACTGTGCTTTCAAAATAGTAATTACTCTTTGCCTGTAAAACAACTGTTAATGTTGTAGTTTCATTCTTTAAATAAGAACCTGTTGTTGAACATGTAACAGATTTCACAGTAGCGAAGTCATAGTACTTATCTCCAGATGAGTAAGGTGTATTTGTGCCATAATCAATACCTACTGTTGTAGGAACTCTATCGCCTACAAGTAAAGAGCCAATATTAAGCTTACAATAACCGATTCCAGTTCTTGTTTCTGCAACTTTACCAGTTTTTACATAGCCACAAGTAGTGCAAGTATATGTAACGGTTGAGCCAGAAACTCTTTGGCTAAATGAATGAGCTCCTTCATTAAATTTGCTGTGACAAACAGAACACATTTTAAAGTGGCTGTCAGCATCATTCAGCCAAGAAGATGAAGTGTGATTACATTCAACATAAATTGGAATTTCAAAAACAGCAATTTCGCCATTGTTCATCAAGTTTTCTGGCGAATATGAATTGCCACCAAAATTCAATACTGTTTTATTTGTAAATCTAAATCCGTCGTCTGCAAAAAGTGTAACTGTGCAATCATAGTTACCATAGGTTGCTTTTGCATTTGATGGTAGCGATTTGCCATCCTTACTGAATGAGAAATATGCTTCTATGGCTGAATTTGCAATGGCTAATTCGTCACTAATAGTTTCGCCTATTTCAATAGATCCATTAACATCAACAGTAGTTATTTCAGTTGCTGTTCCATCACTAACCCAATGAGCATAAATTGTTGTGTCTCCTTCAAATTGAGTGAAATAATCTACTTTTTCGCCACCGACAGGAGCAGTGTACCAACCATCAAAAATATAATAATCACGGGTTACATTATATAGATTTATAGGTCTACCAAATCTGCTTAAAGGTTCAGCAACTGGTGCAGAACCTGAACCATTATAATCAAGTGTAAGCGTTCCGTACATTCCCATTTCATAAAAAGACTCTGCTGGTTCACTATCTCTGTAATTATCATAAGATGCAGCAACGACAGTTACACTACCAGCATATGATGGAATGCTTGTA
>JAZUGZ010000085.1:0-7791 GCA_045641425.1 Candidatus Fimenecus sp. | reverse complement strand
TAAACATATTCTCTAAACCAAGTGCCAAGGGACATGTGCCACCTACGCCAAAACTCGGTAATGCTCTTTGAAATGTAAGGGTAGTCAAAGTTTTTAAGGAAGCTAAATCCGAACATATTGCCAAGTCCCCTTGCCATATCGGAATAGCCACTAAAGTCAAAATAGATTTGCAAGGTAAAGGCTAAAATGCCAAACCACGAGCCAAGAACTCCCCTATTTTCGGCAAATTTAAGCTCGTTCCAAATTACGCCCATTTCGTTAGCAATAAGCACCTTTTTGGCAAGTCCTAAAACGAAAAGACGAACACCATTTGAAAAAAGGTCAAAGCTTTCTTTTCTATTTTCAAGCTGTTTTTCAACATCAACATAGCGAACAATTGGGCCAGCAATTAGCTGTGGGAAAAGGCAAACGTAAGTGCCGAAAGAAATAATATTTTTTTGTGGCTTGCACTCTTTTCTATAAACATCGATTACATAAGAAAGTGTTTGGAATGTGTAAAACGAAATACCAATTGGAAGTGCAATTTCAGGTATGCTAATAAATGAAAATACAGGCAATGCTTTAAGTGTTGAAAGAATTAAGCTTGTGTACTTAAAATAGCCTAAAAGTCCTAAATTAAGAACAATACAGAGAATGAGTAAAAGCTTTTTAAGCTTCGCATTTTCAGAAAATTTGCCAATTAAAATACCACTTACATAGTTTAGTGCTATTGAAAAAAGCATAAGCAAAACAAGTTTTGGCTCGCCATAGCTATAAAAAATTAAGCTCATTATTAAAAGCACAAAATTGCGAAATTTCTTTGGCACTACAAAATAAAGTGCAAGTGTTACTGTAAGAAAAACAAACAAAAATGGAATACTTGAAAAAACCACTCTCTCACCTCCTAAACGAAAAACGTGTGCCAAAATAGCACACGCTAATTTCTTTGTTAAAATGTTTTATTTCTGCTCAACCGCTGACTCAAAAATAGTTTCCATTTTAGCGTGATTTGCTGAAATGAAAAGTGCAACATAACTGCCTTCAGTTAAAACCTTGCACTCTTGAGCGAGCTTGTAATTTGTTTCGTCATAATTTTGTGACTGAATTTTTACTTCGCTAAGTCTTGAATTAAAGCTTTCAACAATTTTTGCCTTTGCTTCTTCGTTAGCAGCCTTTACCATAATAATTTCATCAGGGAAAGTGCCGTCCATTGTAACTAATGCTTCACACTCTGTAACATCTTCAGAGTCAATTCCGTAAAGGTCTGAAAGAGCATCAACTTCAAGTGGCATTGGTTCTTGAAGCTCAACACCTTCTGTAATCTTTTCCTTTACAGCGGTTAAATCGATTACTGTTTCTTTTGGGGCTTTTCCACAAGCTGCAAATGAAAGCACCAAAGCTAAAATAATTAAACTTGATAAAATCTTTTTCATATTCTTCTCCTTTAAGGTGTATGTGTATATAAATAGTCAACCCAAGCGCTACAACCAGCATTTGTAAAGTGAATACCCATACTGTTAAGGTCGCTACAATATTCATCTTTCAAGTAGCCTTTTTCGTCATACATAATTTCGGCAACATTTATGAAATACCATTTATTCTTTTGACAAAGGTTTGAAAGCTCAATGTTATATTCTAACACGCTAAGGTTATTAAGCGCACCGTCTTTTGGCTTTGCAACATTACTGCTTGCGGCAAGCGGAGTCATTGACTGAACATAAATTTTAGCGTCAGGCGACTCTTTTAATATGCTTTTACAAAGCTTTTCAAGGTTACGAGCAGCACCTTCAACACCAACAGCGTCAATGTCATTCATACCAAGCATTATGTAAACCTTTTTAGCCCCCATAAGCTTAACCGACTCTTCAAGCTTACGCTTTTCGCCTTGGAATTTTGGGTGGAGTGAACGCTTGCTAACATCCCAAAGTGCATTTGTTGAGCTTAAAGATGCGGCTGTTAAAAACTGTGCTTTGCCAAGCCTATTAGCCGAAGCCTCGTAATAGCTAAGCTTAAGACTTACCGAGTCGCCAATAAAAACAGCATCATCAAAAAAGCTACTTGAAACGGCTTCCTTTTTTGCAAGTGCGCCAGGAAGATTATGCTCGCCCGGTACGCCCGCTGCTAACGGGTGTGTTGGCTCGGTGCTTTCAGCTTTATCGGTTTTCTTTTCTGCATCTTTTTCGTCTGCTTCTTCGTCTGATTTTTGGGTTGTGGTTGTTGTCGTAGTAGTTGTAGTTGTTGTAGTGGTGGTTGTGCTTTCAGTTGTTTTCATTGTTTCAACATAGCTACTGTTTACCACCAACGCTTTTGGTCGTGCAAGAACTGAAATAACAGATGCTAAAACTATTGTCAATGAAATAACAACTGAGATAATTGTAAAAATTACATTTTCGGTTGTTCTCATTTTAGCACCTCTTATCGACAATATGTACTAACATTATACACGAATAATAGTTTTTCGCAATAGGAAAAGACATGAATTAACAAAAAATACACAAAAAAGTGGGAGCAAAAGGGCGACTTCGGATAGGGATAAATAGCCCATAAATACAATCTTTTTGATAATAACTATTTCAAAACCCCACAACATACTTATGTTTGTTGTGGGGTTTATTCATTATTCTTTTGGGAAAATCATTGTGTTTCTGGGTGCTTTGCAATTTTTTGTGAGAAGAAATTCATCTTAGACGAAGCCAAAAATTGCAGGAATACTGTCGTATTTCAAGATTTTTGACGAAGTATAAGTGGATTTATTCCTCGAAAAATCTGTTTCTCCCTATCCGAAGTTGCCCAACTCCCACTTTAATTCTTATTTGCTTTTATGGGGTGTGTGTAAGTAAATAATCTATCCAAACCTTGCAGCCTTCATTTGAAAAATGAAGCCCCATTGCATTAAGGTCGCCACAGTAAGAATTTTTAAGGTAGCCGTTTTCATCATACATTACTTCGGCAACATTTATAAAATACCAACCTCTTCTTTGGCAAAGAGATGCAAGCTTTTTGTTGTACTCGAAAATACTCGCGTTATTAAGGTGGCCCTGCTTTGAAGATGCAACATTGCTACTAGATGTAAGTGGAGTCATAGACTGAACATAAATTTTAGCATCAGGCGACTTTGCTAATATGTTATTGCAAAGCTTTTCAAGGTTTTTAACTGAGCCGTCAATTCCGGCAACGTTAATGTCGTTCATACCGAACATTATGTAAACCTTTTTAGCACCCATCATTTTAACTGAATCTTCAATTTTTTGCTTTTTACCATTATATGTTGGATGAACAGATTTATCACTAACATCCCAAAGTGCATTGGTTGAACCAAGGCTACCAGATGTTAAAAACTGTGCTTTGCCGAGCCTGTCAACTGATGATTCATAATATTTAAGTTTAAGGGAAACCGAGTCGCCAACAAAAACTGCATCGTCAAAATAGCTTCCTGAAACTGCTGCTTTTTTAGGAACAGCACCCGAAATTGCGAATGAACCAACCGGCACAGGCGCTTTAACTGTTTGAGGTTTAGTAGTTTGAGAATTAGTAGCTTGAGCTTTAGTTGTTTGCGGTTTGGTTGTTTGTGGTTTTGTAGTTGTAGTGGTTGTTGTAGTTGTTGTCGTAGTCGTTGTTGTGGTTGTAGTTGTGGTGGTAGTTGTAGCTTTAGTAGTTGAAGCTTCAGTTGTACTATTTGTAATAGTGCTATTGGCTTTACTTTCTACATCTGACTTTTTCTTAACATTATTGTTATGATTAACAACAGAAACAACAGCACAAACAACAAGAGCTAATGAAACCGCTATTATAGTAAATATAGTATAGAGCTTTTTAGACTGCTTCACTTCTAATTTACACCTCTTCGACAAATATTGCATAAATATTATACTATGAACTAAAAATTTAGCAATAGGAAAAAGCAAATTTTGTCGAAAAAAGTGGGGCTTTTAGCCCCACTTAAATTTAAGTTTTATTTTGTCACTACATTTTCGCAGTTTTTAAGCTCAATTTCTTTAGGAGATGACATAATTTCGTTGCCCTCAAAGGTTAAATCTTTAGAAGATTTAGCATAGAAGCAAGCCTTTTTAGTTTTCACGAATTTATTGTTAAGAACTTTAATATTTTTGTGAATTGCACCCTCGTGAATTTGGTTTTCAGGCTTAATCATTACGCCGTTATCCCCGCAGTATTGGAAAGTGTTATTTTCGATTATAACATCTTCGCACATACTGCTTTCATACCAGCTTGAAGCGTCATCTGAAATAAGAATACCGCTCATTCCACAATGTCCAAAATTGTTGTTTTCAATTACTGTTTTACCACGATTAGTTACAAGAATACCCCTTGTAACAATTCTGTGGATTTCATTTCGTGCAAAATAAAGATTAACACTTGCCGAAACATTTTCCACCATTAAGCCTTCAAAAAGAGTGTCGCCAGAAAGCTCAAGCTCAATTGTGTATTCATCTAAAAGACATGAAGAAATAACCTTGGCTCTGCCCTTTTCTAAAAGTGATTTTTTGTCGATAAATGCGACTTCGTCCCCTACTCTAAATGGATTGTAGCCGTGGGACTGTGGGTGCATAAATTTAACTCTCGCCGTATTTCCATTAACACTTGTGGTCTTAAAATGGAAGCCGTGGCAATTAAGTGTGTCGTCGCCAGCGCCGTCAAACACGCAGTCAGTAACCTGAAATTCCCCACGACACATACAAATTTGAACAAAGTCTGCAACGCTTGTTACTCGCAAATTTTCTTTTGGAGTAAGGTCAAGCTTTTTAAGGTAAATATTTTCGCTACATTGACAAACAACTGCAAGCGAATAGTTAAAATGCTGTGCCACATTTTGAATTGTAATATCCTTTGACTCATCAACAAAAATTCCCGCATATTGACGGCGATTATCGAACAAATAAAATCGGTCGCCTATCTTAAATTTTTTTGTAGAAAGGTAATAGGCTCTTAAAGCTTTGCCATCAATTAGCTTTAAGCCCAAGGCAGTGCTAAGTGGGTGGCGAACACGAGTGTTCAATTCTTCATTTTCGCCTGCAACCTTGTTAGTCCACCAAGCTGTTTTGCACTTGTTTTTAACATCAATATCAAAGCCATATCCCTTGAAGAATAAGGTGTTGTGCTTAAATTCAAAATCTTCTCTTAAATCTAATTCAAAGTCAACTGAAAACGCAGTTTTCCTGGTTACCTTAAGCTCGTGAAAATCGGGCTTGTCCACATCAATTGTAAAATTTTGAAGCGTTAAGCTTTCGCAATTTTTAACAACGCAGTTTGTAGCCTTTCCGCTGATTAAAAATTTAGCTCCGTTACCCTCAACTGTAAGATTTTTAATTCCGTCAAAATAAAGTGCAACTGGTGCTTCGTGCGGTGTTTCATCTTTTGAATATTCGCCATCGCCTGCTGTGTTAGTAATGAAAAGATTTCGTTTTTTTACATTAAAGGCGTTAATGTAATAAGTGCCATTTTCAAAAATGAGTGTTTTAGGGCTACTGTCCCTTGTAATGTGTTCAATCAATCTTCCAATTTCTGCACCACATTCTTGATTTGGCAAAATTCCATAATCTGAAACTTTAATTTCTGTCATATTTATTCTCCATTCATTTCAAGTAACGTTGTTTCTATTCCGCCGGCAATAGCTACCGCTAATTCATTAAGATTTTCGTCAAATTGTGTATTGTCCTTTTTGCTTGTAATAAAGCCAATCTCTGCAAGCACTGACGGCATCTTTGAGCATCGATTAACATAATAATTTTTATCTTTACCCTCGCGGTAGCCAGTGTGTACCCCACGGGTAACATCTGCCCCCATAAGCGAAAGCGAGTCAAGAATATTTTGTGCTAAAAGCCTGTCGTCAGATGGGTCAAGGGAATGAATCCACGCTTCACAGCCACTGCCATTACCAGTACTCGAATTTCTGTGAATTGACACAAAAAGTGACGCCTTTGAGCGATTTGCAACCTTGCACCGCTCTTCAAGTGAAATGTCGGTGTCACTATCCCTTGTCATAACCACTGTGTAGCCACGGCTTTCAAGTTCATCACGAACCTTTAGCGACAAACGAAGCGTGTCGTTCTTTTCAAGGCGTTTACCCTTGTTACCAGTAGCACCCGAGCTACTTCCACCATGCCCTGGGTCAATACAAATTGTTTTTGGGTTTGGAGTAAAGGTTAGCGAGTTAAAATAATAAACAGTTTTCTCGCCACCAACTGACAAAAGAGCCACCACGCTTGAAAGTGCCAATACAAAAAGCATTACAAGTGGAATTGCAAAATTTATGTGTTTACGGTTTGTCCTCATTTTTATTTCTCCCGAACTAAATTCAGTTAAATATATGCCGTAAATCACAGCCTTATAACATATAATAATTTTAGCATAATGATATATTTATATCAAGTACAGTATTTTTATAAATAATGATTGAAAATAGATAATTTATTTGGTATAATGTATTTCGTATAACTATGAGTATAAGAAGGTATAAAAATGAGTGGAAAGCTTATTGTAATTGAAGGTCTTGACGGAAGCGGTAAATCAACTCAAATTGATATTCTTAAAGCTAGGCTTTTAGAAAGCGGAATTGCTATTCGTCAAATCAAACTTCCTGACTATGAAAACCCATCAAGCACCCTTGTAAGAATGTATTTGGGTGGCGAATTTGGCAAAAAGCCAGAAGATGTTAATACATTTGCTGCTTCACTTTTTTACACTGTTGACAGATACGCAAATTTTAAGAATGTTTGGAAAAGAGACTACGAAAACGGCAAGTTAATTCTTGCTGACCGCTACACTACTTCAAATGCGGTTCATCAAACTGTTAAGCTCCCAAAAGACAATTGGGACGAATACCTTTCATGGCTTTTCGAAACTGAATATGAAAAGGTTGGCATTCCAAAGCCTGATGCTGTAATTTTTCTTGATATGGATGTTGACATTTCCCAAAAGCTTATGTCAAAGCGTTACAAGGGCGAAGAAGCTAAAAAAGATGTTCACGAGGCAGATGTTACCTACCTTAAAAAATGCCACGAAGCAGCCCTTTACACCGCTGAAAAATTTGGCTGGAAGGTAATTAAGTGTTATAAAGGCACCGAGCCTTTACCGATTGACGAAATAGCAGATGAAATTTTCAGTTACATTAAAGAAATAGTTTAAGTGATTTTTGTTTTTTCTCGGAGTGATATTATGTTATATATGTTTTTAGCAGATGGATTTGAAGAAGTTGAAGCATTAGCCCCTGCCGATGTTTTAAGACGTTGCGGAGTTGAGGTTGTACTCGTTGGAGTTGGTGACCAATTCATTACTGGCGCTCACGGAATTTCTGTTGTATGCGATATGACAGAGCGCGAGTTTTTACCATCGGCCCAAATGCAAGGAATTTTCCTTCCGGGTGGAATGCCGGGCACACTTAACCTTGAAAAAAGCAAGGTAGTTAATGCCGCAATTAACCGCTGTGTTGATAGTGACCTTCTTATTTGCGCAATTTGTGCCGCTCCAAGTATTTTAGGTCACAAAGGAATACTCGAAGGCAAAAATGCAGTTTGCTTCCCGGGGTTTGAAGAAGAGCTACTGGGTGCTAATATCCCCGAAAACACATTCGTTTGTGAAGACGGCAACATTTTAACTGCTAAAGGAATGGGTAGTGCTACTGAGTTTGGCCTTAAAATTGCTGAAAGGCTTGTAGGCAAGGCTAAAGCTAATTCAGTTCGTGCATCTTTACAAATTTACAATGGATAAAAATACATTTAGAAAAGAAAAAATCGCTATTAGAAATGCAATTCCTATTAGCGAGAAAAACAAATTTGATAAAGAAATTACAGCTAA
>JAZUGZ010000084.1:0-3519 GCA_045641425.1 Candidatus Fimenecus sp. | reverse complement strand
TGCTCGTCCTGGTATGGGTAAAACTGCACTGGCATTAAACCTTGCAAGAAATATTGCAGTCAGCGGAAGAAAGGTTCTTTTCTTCTCACTCGAAATGTCAAAAGAGCAATTGGCACAGCGTGTTATTTCAACTGAGGCACGAATTGTCAGCCAAAAGCTTCGTACTGGTCAGGTTAACGATGCTGACTGGGAAAAGATGGGTACTGCTCTTCAAACTCTTGCAAAAGCAGAGCTTTATTTTGACGATACAACAAATATTACAGTACCTGAAATGAAAGCAAGAGTTCAGCGAATGAAAGATGTTGACTGTGTGTTCATTGACTACCTTCAGCTTATGAGTGGTACTAAAAAGAGTGATAGCCGTGTTAACGAAGTTTCTGAAATTACTCGAAGCCTTAAAATTATGGCAAAAGACCTTAATATTCCAGTAATTACTTGTTCACAGCTTTCTCGTACTGCGGCTAAATCTGATAACCACAGACCACAAATGACTGACCTTCGTGAATCAGGTGCTATTGAGCAGGATGCCGATATAATTCTTATGATTCATCGTGAAGATTACTATAATAATGGTCCTAAAAATGATGAAGAACCTGAAAATGTTGTAGCAAATACAGGCGAAATCATTATTGCAAAGAACCGCCACGGCTCAACTGAAAATGTTGAGGTTGCGTGGAACCCTGAATTTACAATGTTTTCAACTCTTGAGAGGATTCGTGATGACAGATAAAGTCATTCAAACTATAAAATTACATAATATGTTTAAGAACGCTCAATCTGTTGGAGTTGGTGTTTCTGGCGGGGCAGATAGCGTAGCACTTCTTCATTTTCTTGTTACCAATAAAAATGAGCTTGGAATTGAAAAAGTTACGGCGGTTCACATTAACCACTCAATTCGTGGGGATGAGGCCGAGCGTGATATGCACTTTACAGAAAAGCTTTGTAAAAAACTTGGAGTAGAGTGTAAATCTGTTGTAATTGACGTTCCGACTGAAGCTAAACAAACAGGCGAGAGCATTGAAACTTGTGCAAGGCGAATGCGCTATGAAATTTTTGAAAGCTTTCATTTTGATGTATTTGCAACTGCTCATAACCTTAACGATAGAATGGAAACGTTTTTCTTTAATCTTTCAAGGGGTGCATCTGTTTCTGGGCTTTTGTCAATTCCTTATATTCGTGGAATTTTCGTTCGTCCACTTCTTGATTGCACAAGAGATGAAATTGAAGCGTATTTAATAGAAAACGGGCTTGAACATATTACTGATAGTACAAATAATTGTGATGATTACACAAGGAATAAAATTCGTCACAGCTTAATTCCACAAATGTTTGAGCTAAATCCGTCATTTTCAAAGGCTTTTCTTAAATGTGAAGAGTCACTTGAATTAACAGACCAATTTATAAAAACAGAGTCTCAAAAGCTTTTAGATGAGTGTCGTGTTGGAAATACATTTCGTTGTGAGCCATTAAATAATGCCGATAAAGCTTTAAGACTTAGTGCAATTTCATTGATTCTTAAAGAGAAAGGCTCAAAAGACATAACTCGTGAGCATATAAATGCACTTGAGCATATAATTCTTTTTGGTGGAACAGCAAATCTTTGTGCTTTAACGGCTCATTGTGAAAGAGATGTTCTGTTCTTTGGCGAGATTGAATCAATTCCAGAATTTTCAATTGAAATCCAAAATTTTAATGAGTTAGTAAAAACTCCCTGTGGAAAATTCAAAATTTATAAATTGCTAAAAAAAGATTTACAGTCTATTAACAAACAGACCTTTATAAATTCACTGGACTGTGATAAAATTAACGGTGAGCTTAAGTTTCGTTCAAGAAATTCTGGCGATAGTATTAAGCTTATTAACCGTGGTGTTACAAAATCATTAAAACAGCTATTTAATGAGAAAAAAATTCCTGCTTCAAAACGGCAAAAAATTGCAATTTTAGCAGATGATGAAGGAATAGTTTGGCTTGAGGGCTTTGGTGTGTGTGAGCGTTGCGCTGTAACCGACCAAACTCAAAAAGCTTTTAATGTGGTTAGAATGGAGGATATAAATGCTTAACGATATTGAAAAAACATTGATTTCTGAAGAAGAACTTAAAGCAATAGTTACAAGGCTTGGCGAAGAAATTTCAAGAGATTACGAAGGCAAAAATCTTATGCTTGTAAGTGTTCTTAAAGGCTCTGTAATTTTTATGGCAGACCTTATGAGAGCAATAACAATTCCTTGCGAAATTGACTTTATGGCAGTGTCAAGCTATGGCTCTGGCACTTCTACATCAGGTGTTGTTAAAATTATTAAGGATTTAACACAGCCAATTGAAGGTGCAGATGTTATTGTTGTTGAGGATATTCTTGACAGCGGTGTAACACTTTCTTACCTTAAAAAGCTTCTTTTAGCAAGAAATCCAAATAGTATTAAAATTTGTACTTTACTTGACAAGCCAGAACGCAGAAAAGCAGACATTTTTGCTGATTATGTAGGTACTTCAATTCCTGATGAATTTGCAGTAGGTTATGGCCTTGACTATGACGAAAAGTACAGAAATCTTCCATTTATTGGTTCATTAAAACCAGAAGTATATCAAAAGTAACAGGAGTGTAGGCAATTGAAGAAAAATAATTGGAAAATCCTGATCCCATATATTTTAATTCCGCTTTGTTTTGTACTGGTAATATATTTTTATTCGGGCAAAAACACTAAAGAAGTAAAGTACTATCAGGTAATTGAATGTTTCGATAAAGGTCAAGTTACAGAATATGAGCTTAACCTTTCAAACGGAAGCTTGACTTATAAGCTTGACGGCGACAAAGATGCAAAGCGTTATACAGTTCCAAATGTAAACCTTTTCCTTTCAGATATTCACGATTCAGTTCGTGCATATAATACCGAGCATCCAGATGGGCAAATTAAAATGAATTATAAAGCAGGTTCATCAAGCTCTTGGTGGTACAGCACGCTTCCACTTTTGTCAAGTGTTGTTCTTATTGGGCTTTTGATGCTCTTTATGTTCAAACGAATGAACAATACTGTTTCAAATGAGAATAATCGTGCTATGAATTTTGGTAAAGCTAGAGTTAAACGTGGCGACGACCAAAAAGAAAAAGTTACATTTGATATGGTAGCTGGTGCTAACGAAGAAAAAGAAGAACTTACAGAAATTGTTGAGTTCCTTAAAAATCCAGAAGAATTTAATAAACTCGGTGCAAGAATTCCAAAGGGCGTGCTTTTAGTTGGCCCTCCAGGTACAGGTAAAACTTTACTCGCTAAGGCAGTAGCAGGCGAGGCTGACGCTCCATTTTTATCAATTTCAGGTTCTGACTTTGTTGAAATGTATGTTGGTGTCGGTGCTTCTCGTGTTCGCGACCTTTTCGGTGAAGCTAAAAAGAATTCTCCAGCAATTATCTTTATTGATGAAATTGATGCTGTCGGCAGACACAGAGGCGCAGGTATGGGCGGTGGCCACGATGAGCGTGAGCAAACTCTTAACCAGCTTCTTGTTGAAATGGATGGCTTTGGT